>NZ_JARAVK010000227.1:0-14914 GCF_033792765.1 Streptomyces sp. PA03-6a
GCCCGACGCTGCCACCGGTGCCCAACTGCGCTGCGCCGGGCGGGGGCTCGTCACCGTGGAGCACCGGGTCGAGGAGGTCGACGGTGACGTGGTCGGCGAGGCCGGGGACGGCGGCGTCCGCCAGTTCCTGTGCGGTGCGCGGGACGTCGAGCGCGCTGCCCATGCGCTTGCGGGCCTCGTTCAGCAGCTTCAGCTTCTGCCGGACGCGGTAGTGGTCGGTGGTGGACAGGACGATGTAGCAGGCGCCCAGCGGCTGCCCGTACTCGCTCTCCAGGCGGAAGCACGACGTGGAGTAGGTGACCCGGTCCGGGTCGGACAGGACGTGGCCGAAGTACTCGCGGCCGGTGGAGGGGAGCCCGGTCTCCATCACCTGACGGATCTCCGCCTCGGTGTCCGCCACGTCCAGGCCCGGCAGGACGTCCCCAAGGCACCGGCCGAGGAAGCGCTCGCGCGGAATGCCGCACAGCTGCTCCATGGCGTCGTTCACCCAGGCGAGCCGCAAGTCCGTGTCGATCATGGCCATGCCCACCGGTGCGGTGAGGGTGATGCCCTCCAGCAGGGAGCGGCTGGCGCTCGTCCACCAGCTCCGCGTCAGGTCGGCCGCGAGGATCAGCCGCAGCGAGCGGTCGCCCGAGTCCTGGACGGGCAGGATCTTCACCTCCAGGTCGAGGCGGCGGCCGTCCCCGTGACGTACGGCCTGCCGGCCCTCCCAGCCCCGCGCCGAGCCGAGTCGCGTCACCAGGTCCGGCGTTCCGGCCCGGTACGCCGCGGTCCCCACCGGCGGGAGGACGTCCGCGAGCGGCCTGCCGATCGCCTCGGGGGCCGGGCGGCCGAGCAGTCGCACGGCTCCCTCGCTCCATCCGCGCACCACCCCCGCGCCGTCGACCACGACCACGGCGGTGCCGGGGCCCGACAGCGGGTCCGCCGCGGCGGAGGGGATCGTTGTGGGAGCACCCATGCCGGCCATCCCGTACGGCTGCGTTCCCGGCGCACGGACGCCTGATCGGACGGGGCGGGCCGGGCTGTTTCCACCATACCCGCGACCGGTGCGCCCGGCCCGGCCCGTGACCTGCGACGACAGGCCGGGGCGGGCCGCGCCGCGGTCAGACGTCCGCCGGGGAGCCGGGCCCGCGGGCCGGGCCGGAGACCGCGGCGGTCGCGGTCAGCCGGCGGGTGGAGGCGGCCGGCTCCTCCGCGGGCGGGGCCGGCGCCGGCACCACGACGGGGGGCCTGCGGACGACGGCTCCCGAAACGACCGCCAGCAGCGCGAGCACGACCACCCCGGCGCCGTACACCGTCGCCGTGGAGTGCAGACCGAAGGACGGCACGGCGAGCCCGGCCAGTACGGCGGGAACGCTCAGGGCCAGGTAGCTCACGACGTAGACCGACGCGAACAGTTCCGCCCGCTCGGTGGGCCGGGCCAGTGCCGCCAGGGAGCGGAAGGCACCCAGGAAGGCGGCGCCGAAGCCGAACCCGGCGAGGCCGGTCCCGAGGAAGAACAGCGCCGTCGAGGGCCCGGCGAGGGCGAGCAGCGTGAGTCCGGTGCCCACCGCGAGCACCGCCGAGCCGCCGGTCATCATCCGCCGCGGCGTCACGTCGCGCACCACCAGCGAGGCGACGGCCGCCACACCGAAGAGGGTGGTCACCACCAGGCCGCCGACCAGGTGGCTGCCGATGTGCAGCACCCCGGCGGTCAGGGAGGGGCCGAGGGCGAGGTAGAGACCGCCCATCGCCCAGGTGGCGACGAGGCAGGGCGTCGCCGCCAGGAAGGTCCGGCGGGCCTGGACCGGCACGGCCGCCCGGGGCCGCAGCGAGGCCCAGGCCCCCGGGCGCGGCGAGACGGGATCGGGCAGGAACAGCACCAGCGCCGCCAGCACCACGAACACGGCGGTCAGCACGACGAAGACCAGCCGCGTGGGGGCCGGGGCGTACTGCACCAGCAGACCCGCACCCAGCGCACCGGCGGCCAGTCCGGTGGCCGGCGCCACGGTGTTCAGCAGGGAGCCGAGGGGCGAGGTGGGCGAGGGCTGCAGGTCGATCAGCCCCGCGCTGATGGCGCCGGCGGCCGCGCCCGTCGCCACGCCCTGCAGGATGCGGGCCAGGAACAGCGGTCCGACGCCGTCCGCGGTGAGGAACACGACCATGGCCGCGGCCTCGACGACCAGCGCCGCCAGGAGCACCGGCCGCCGGCCGACGTGGTCGGACAGCCCTCCGACGGTGAGCAGCGCCACCAGCAGCGCCAGCACGTAGACCGCGAAGACCGTGGTGAGCACGATCGGCGAGAAGCCCCATTGGTGCTGGTAGACCACGTAGAGCGGGGAGGGCGCACTGGAGGCGGCCAGGAAGGCGAGCAGGGTGGTGGCCAGCAGCCAGAAGCCGACCGGACGCGGCATCCGCCTCGCGGTGCGCTGGGTGTGCATATCGGTACTCCCGAACGGTTCCAAAAATATCGAACCATTCGAGGGTAGGCACACACGCGCCGATTGTTCAACTATTATCGAACCATGACTGGAGCCCCCCGGGAGCTGCCGCACCCCGACGCCGCGGACCTGGTGCTGACCGACGTGCTCTTCGCCCTGAGCGACCCCTCACGGCTGGAGCTGGTGCGCCGGCTGGCCGACCGCCCCCTGGAGGGGTCGGCCTGCCAGCCCGTCAACGGGGAGATCCCCAAGTCCACGCTCTCCCACCACCTCAAGACGCTCCGCGAGGCCGGGGTCGTCCGCAACGACCCGCACGGCCGGCAGCGCCTGGTCAGCCTGCGCCGCGAGGACCTGGAGCGCCGCTTCCCCGGGTTGATCACCGCCGTCCTCGACGAGCCGGGCGCCGCACCGCCCGGGCCGGTCGCGTTCTGACCTGGCGGCTCAGCCGGCCACCGGGGCCGTGCGCGACGCGGGCCGTGCGTCCCGGTAGAAGATGTCGATGTCGACCTCCTCGCCGCCGACGGTGACGGTGTCCCACGGACCGCTGTCCCGCAGGGTGCGCAGCGTCTCGCTCCCGAGGGTCTCCAGGTGCTCCCGCAGGGTGGCGTCGTCCGGCATCCCGGCGATGCGCGGAGCGAGCCGTTCCCGGATCGCGCGGAGCTGCTCCATGAGGGCGTCGAGGTCGGCCTCACGGTCCGGCTTCCCGGCGGCGGACTCCTCGATGCTCCGCGCGATCTTGTCCTTGATCGCCTGGCCCACCCCGTTCTCGTCCGTGGTGATCATCGCGTTCCAGGCGCGGCTCTTGTGCCGGTACTGGAGCATCGACATCGCCGCCTCGTGCCGTACGAAGTCCGCGTCGCGCAACGGCCTGCCGCGCCAGGTGCCGCTGAGCGTACGGGCGAGCGAGACGGCCGAGGCCAGACCGCTGTTCAGGCCGCGCCCTGGCCAGAAGTGGATGGCGTTGGCGGCGTCCCCGAGCAGGAACCCGTACGTCCCCGGGGTGGCCGCGGTCGCCGGGTGGAGGCGGGCCGTGAAACGCGGCCGCTGCACCATGTCCAGCCGGAAGGCGGTGATCGCGGTCAGGTCCTGCTCGTCGACGTCGAAGAGCGTCAGGCCCTCCTTGACGCGCTGCCAGAGCGCCGAACCCTTGATGAGGGCGGGCAGGAAGAACGTGCTGTGGGTGGAGCAGTGGAAGTCCCCGTGCCCGTCGCGGCTCATCACGCAGGGGCGGGAGGCGATGCACTGCTCGAAGACCTGCCGCACGGGGTCGATCCCGACGACCTCCTGCGCCTCGGCGTCGGTCAGGCGCATGTTCAGGAAGCCCTCGCCGCGCAGGGAGTTGAGGAGGAACCGATTCTGCGAGACGGTCAGCAGGACCGTCATGGGGTCGGAGAGCCCCGACTTCACGCGCAGGCCCAGCACCACGTCCTGGAGGTGCTCGCCGTCCAGCGAGTAGATGGACGTGTCGGCGGTCCCGAACCTGGCGGCGAAGTGCTCGCGCGTGCGGGACCGTCCGCCCTCGCAGATCGCCAGGACGTGGTCCTGGGTCACCGTCTCCTGCCGCTCGGCCGCGTCGAACCGGGCGGGCACCAGGCGGATGCGGTCGCGCTTGGCGTTGGCGAGGTCCAGCAGCGTGTCCTCGACGTAGGCGATGCGTATGTTGCGCGGGTTGAAACCGCGGATCGAGTCGGGCCCCGCGGGCCACATCTCGGTGTACGTGCCCTCCGTGAACAGCCGGGCCTGCACCTCCTCGGGCAGGTTCAGGTACTGCCGGCTCTGCACCGTCACGACCTGCTGCCGGCGGACGTTGCCCTGCCCCTCGTCCTTCCAGACGACGCGGTCCCCGTCCTGCGCCCAGCGGGCGTCGTAGACGGTGACGCGGACCCGCCGGCCCATCAGGTTCTCCAGCAGGAGGGCGAACGCCAGCCCGACCGGGCCGCCGCCCGCCACCGTCACCTTCAGCACCGGCCCGGGTTCCTCCGGTTCCGTCGGCGGCATCAGCGCCTCCAGCAGGGAGAGGTCCAGGATGGTCTCCATCGCGTCGGCGGCCTCGAAGCCGAAGGTCTCGTCGCCGATGGAGATCTCGTCGCCCGGCTGCAGCACGTGCGACGTCACGCGCTCCCCGTTGACCCGCGTCCCGTTGCTGCTCGCCCGGTCGTAGAGCACGAACCCGTGGCCCTCGCGGCGCACCTCCGCGTGCAGACGGGAGACGCTGACGCTGGCGATCACCACCGTGTTCCCGGCCTTGCGCCCGAACGTCAGGGGCTTGTCGCCGATCCCGAACCTCTCCCCTGCCAACGAGCCTCGACGCCCGACTATCTCAGGAGGCATTGGTCCCTCATCTCCACGTGTCAACGAACCCCGGGGAACGCACGCACAGTTGCTGGCTGCCCAACCCGCCCACCGTGGGAAACACCCCCGGCGCAAGACGGCGCGGAACCACCCCCCGCACGGCCCTCACCTACGACCGCCGGGCCCGGCCGCCTCCGTCATCCGTCGGATTGACGGGCCCCGGGAACCCGCCGCCGGGACAGGTGGAGCCTGCGGCCCGGGCGGTCGACCTCGATGACGACGACGGTGATCCCGTCGCCTGTCCTGACGACCTCCTCCGGCGCCTCCACGGCCGTGTCCGCGAGCTCCCGGAGGTGCACCAGCCCCACGACCCCGTCGGCGACCTCGACGAAGGCACCGAACGGGACCAGCTTGGTCACCCGTCCGCGCAGCGTCCGGCCCACCTCCGTGCGGTCCGCGAACTCCCCGAAGGGGTCCGGCAGGGTGGCCCGCAGGGAGAGCCGGGCCTCGCCGTTCGTCGTGTCGAACTGGAGGAACTCACACGTGACGCGCTCTCCGACCCGGACGACCTCCGAGGGGTCCTCGAAGTGGCGCCAGGAGAGTTCGGGGAAGGTGATGAACCCCACGCCGGGGAAGACCGGGTGGCCCGGGCCGTCGTCCAGCGCCACGAACACCCCGAACGGCTCGATCGACGCGATCGTGCCGGTCATGCGCTCGCCCGGGTGCAACGACGCCAGGAACGCCCACAGTTCGGCGTGCTCGGTGGCTGCCGTCGACAGGAAGACCCTTGCCCCGTCCACGTCGACGGACAGCACCCGGGCGGTGATCCGCTGCCCGGGTTCGACGTCGGGACGCCGGATCCAGGACGTGTCCAGCGGCCCCACCGTCCCCAGCGGACGCCCGGGGAAACCGTCCAGCGTCACCCTCACCTCGCGGTGGGTGACCTCCGCCGCCGTCCCGTCGCAGACGTCGCCCACGCGGACCCCGGCCAGGAACTCCCTGCAGGCCGCCTGATCGTCGGAAGATTCGCTCACGCGGGACACTCTCACCCCGCGGTGGGGCAGTTGGCGAGCCAGTCCGCGGGTTCGGCGCGACTGCCTCCGCCGTCGCCGTCCACGATGTAGGTCAAGGCCTCGGCGAAGGTCGCGCCCAGGTGCCACACGACGTTCGGCCCCACGGCGATGACGCGGCCGCCGGCCGCGCGGTAGCAGCAGAACTGGGACGACCACATCCCCAGCGGGGTGTGGTTCTCCGCGTAGTGCCGCCTCAGCGTGGACGCTTCTTCGGCGGTGTCGACGCAGGCGTCGACGGGGTCCACGTGCAGGGACGAGCCGGGGCGACGGGCCGGGGAACTCCTGATCGTCAGCCCGCCGAACTCGGCCCAGACGGCGACCGCCGCGTCGTCGGGTTCGAACCCGGCGGCGGTCAGTTGGCGCCGCCAGTGCTCCGTGGCGACCGTGCGACCGGGTGTCCATCCGGCAACGCCCAGCGCCGCTCGTACCGATGGACCGAAGCTCGCCGGCAACTCATGGCTGGGCGCTATGTGTTGTCCCCTCTCATCCCCACGGGTTCGTTCCCGGCAGTCTCCCGCGCGTCCGTGCCGACCGCCACCGCGTTCGCGGTGACGATCACGAACGTGGCGAGCCAGGCGGCCGGGTCGAGGTGCTGGTCGAGGACAACCAGGCCGACGAGCGCGGCGAAGACCGGGTTCACGCTCATGAAGAGGCCGAAGAAGTGCGCCGGGACCCGGCGGAGCGCCAGCAGGTCGGACAGGAACGGTACGGCGGAGGAGAGGATCCCGGCGGTCACGGCGCAGGCCAGGGCGGTGAGGGTGGGCGGATGCCACCACAGGGCCAGCGCGCCGGCGGGCACGTAGGCGGCGCCGGAGACGGCAGCGGCGGCGGCCGGGCCCTGCAGTCCGGGCAGCCGTCCGCCGACGACGCGGTTGAGCACGATGTAGCAGGCCCAGCAGGCCGCGGCGAGCAGCGCGAGGCCGATGCCCGGGTAGTCGGTGGAGGGCTGGGGGCGGGTGAGGACGACCACCGCGGCCGCGACGGCCAGCGCGCACAGCACGTGGGTGCGGCGGCGTGAGCCGACCAGGGCCACGGCCAGCGGCCCGAGGAACTCAAGGGTGACGGCGAGCCCCAGGCCGATGCGGTCGACGGCGGTGTAGAGGGAGAGGTTCATCGCCGCGAACACCACCGCCAGGGCCAGGACCGGGCGCCACTGCGCGGCGGTGAAGGCCCGCATCCGGGGCCGGCCCGCCCCGCACAGCACCGCCGCGGCCACCCACTGGCGGACCGCCACCACACCCAGCGGCCCGATCACGGGGAACGCCAGGGCAGCGACGGACGCGCCGACCTGGTTGGACAGGCCGCTGCTCAGCATCAGCGCCACCCCGCCGAGGCGTCCCGCGGCCCCGGCCCCGGCCGGTGCGGCCGGCGCGACGTCGCCGGAGGTCTCCATCGTCATGCGGGCCACTGTCCCGCCGCGGGTGGCCATGCGCGAAATGCATACGACGCACCATCGATACGCTGGACGCATGGACGAGCATCGTGGAGGAGCCGCCGGACTCGAGCTCCGGCACCTGCGCTGCCTGGTCGCCATCCTCGACGCCGGCAGCTTCACCGACGCCGCCCTCGACCTCGGGATCTCCCAGGCGGCGGTCTCCCGCAACCTGCTGGCGCTGGAGCGCGTCCTCGGGGTGCGACTGCTGCACCGCACCAGCCGTACCGTCGCCCCGACCACCGCGGGCATGCAGGTCCTCGCCCGGGCCCGGGTCCTGCTGGGCGGTGTCGACGAGCTCGTCAGGGAGGCCGCGACCGGGCACACCCGCCTGCACATCGGCCACGCCTGGTCCGCCTTCGGCCGCCGCACCACCGAGTTCCAGCGCGTCTGGCGGGACCGCCACCCCGGCGTGGAGCTCCAGCTCATCCGCCACAACACCCCCACCGCCGGTCTTGCCGAGGGCCTGTGCGACCTCGCGGTCGTCCGCGCCCCCATCGACCTGGACCGCTGGTCCCACGCGCTCATCGGTCACGAACCTCGCTACGTCGCCCTCGCCGCGGACGACCCCTGGGCGCGACGGCGCAGCGTCCGGCTCGCCGAGATCGCCGCCCGCACGCTGGTCGTCGACCGGCGGACGGGCACGACCAGCCCCGACCTGTGGCCCGAGGGCGACCGGCCGGCCGTCGAGTACACCCACGACATCGACGACTGGCTCGCCGCGATCGCCACCGGCCGCCGCGTCGGCGTCACCCCGCGGTCCACCTCCGCCCAGTACCGCCGCGACGGCATCGTGTACCGCCCGCTGCGGGACGCCGCCCCGGTGCCCGTGCGCCTCGTCTGGCGCCGCCACGACCCGCACCCGGCCACCCACGCGGCCGTCGCGCTGGCCATGGAGCTGTAGCGGGCCGACGACCGCCGGGCCTAGCCAGGGCCGAGGACCCCGCAAGCTGTGGCCAGGGGTCGTGCCGCGTCATCCGTTCGGAGCATCGGGGCGTCGGGGCCGCGGCCCTCGTCGCGACCTGGCGGCGACGGCGTGACCAGGAGTGGGACGGGCGGCGACGGTTCACTCGATTTGCGTACGGCACGGCCGGGAGGACGATAACGGACGGAGCCCGTTTCATCCGGTCCGGTCGGCGGACCAGCGTCCACCGACCGTTGTTCGCGCCACCGCCGGCGCGACGGCCGCACGGAAGGGAGCAGCCGTGTTGATATCCGCCGTGCTCGTGCCGCTGATCATGCTCGCCGCCGTCCTGGCGCCCAACTGGTACCAGGCGTGGAAGACGTACTGCGAATCGGTCAGGCTGCCCGTGTCCCCTCCGGAGGCTTCGGAAGCGGTGGGCGACCGCCGGAGCCGGTGGTCCGCGGAACTCGCCCGGCTGCGGAGCCGCTGGATGCAGGACTGAGCGGCCGCGTCCCGCCTCGGTCCTGGTGCGCCGACGCGGTCCTGCCCCGGGCTGGGCCCGGGGCAGGACCGCGTCAGGCGGCAGGGGCGGCTGCGGTCACACGCGCGGCGTCATGAACTCCGCCGGTGCCAGGGCGCGTTCGACGATACGGGTGTCACCGATCCAGCCGTAGAAGCCCTGCCCGAACTGCTCCGCGAACTGCGTCCCCCCGATGACGAAGGGCTTGCCCAGCGTCTCGATGCCGGTGGCCGGCTGGGACGGGTTGCGGGCGATCTTCGAGCCGTCGACGTACATCACCGTGCGACGGCCGTCGTTGACGACCGCGATGTGGGTCCAGCGGCCGACGGGCAGGGCGTGGCTCCACGAGGTCGGGTCGGCGTCCTGGACGTCCGGGTAGAGGACGAACTGCAGGAACCGCTCGGGCGTGACGTTGAGGCTGCACGTGGGCTCGTCGGTCGACCAGCCCGTGGTCTTCCCGGCGTCGCCGTTGCGGCCCTCCCAGCTGAGGATGCCCATCCAGGCGTGGTCGCCCTCGAAGGGCTCGGGCAGCCTGATGAAGGTCTCGATGGTGAAGCCCTTGCGGAACTTCATGCTGTTGAGCGGCGCCGTGGCCTTCGTGGTGAGGACCGCCCCCCGGTCGGGGCCCTTGCCGCCGTCGAACCGCAGGCTGGCGTGGGCCGGCTGGCCGGTGTGGTGCTCCGCCGACCAGGTGAGGACCTCGGCGGCGCTGTCGTGCAGGAGCCGCACCGCCAGGTCGTTGCCGTTGCCGCTCAGGTCGCGCGCCACGGTGCCCGCGGCGACGGTGGAACCGGGGCGGCCCGCGCCGGCCAGGCCCTCGGCGTCGAAACGCCAGTACGCCACCGTGCCCTTGGGCATCACGCGGTGCGCGGGACGGGGCTTCGGCGGGGTCACCTGGTCGAAGCCGCGGAAACGCTCGGCGAAGTCGATCGCGAGGCTGAACCGGTCCACGTCGCCGGTCAGTTCGATGGTCTCCGCCTCCAGCGGCGTCCGCTTGGCGGGGTCGCGGGCGAGGAACCAGGGGGAGAAGGTCTCCACGTCGACGACGTTGCGCACCGTGTCGAAGGCGTAGAGCCGGATCATGCCGGCGCCGCCGTAGTAGCGGTCCTGGTAGTTGGTGATGTGGACGTACACGTCGTGCCCGGCGTCGTTGGTGAGCACGGTCCGGCCGGGCGGCCAGTAGTGGCCGCCCAGCGCGAGGAAGATCTGGTCGTTGCCGCGGATGATGCGGTCCCACAGGCGCTGCCCGTTGTCGGACAGGTGCGCCTCGCCGTCGTCCTCGGCCCAGGCGATGTCGTGCGTGGTCAGGACGGCGGGCAGGGTCGGGTGGGCGTCGAGGACGCCCTGCGCCCACGCCAGGCCCTTGTCCGAGGCGCGCCAGTCCAGGGCGAGCACGAGCCACTCGCGGCCGGCCGCGCGCAGCACGTGGTAGCTGTTGTAGCCGTCGGGCGAGGAGCCGCCGAACGTCGGCATGGCGGTGAACCGCTTCGGCCCGAAGGCCCGCAGGTACGCGGTGTCGCCCCGCTGGTCGTCGGTGCCGCCGTTGATGTCGTGGTTGCCCGCGAGGACGCTGTACGGGACCTTGCCGTGGATGGTGCGGAAGGTGTCGGCGGCGAGCTCGATCTCCTGCTCGGTGCCGTGCTCGGTGACGTCTCCGAGGTGGGTCATGAACGCGATGTTGACATCCTCGCGCTCCGCCACCAGGTAGCGGAAGGTCGCCTTCAGCGGCTCGGGGTCGGCGCTGTCGGCGTCGAAGAGGTACTGCGTGTCGGGCAGCACCGCCAGGGCGAAGCGGGGGCTCTCCTCGTCGAAGCCACGGTCCCGGGAGCCGGCCGTGCCGGGGTCCTCGTGCCGGGGCGCGGCCTGCGCCGTGCCGGTGCCGAGGACCGACGCCGCGGCGCCCACCGCGGGCACCGCGACCGCCGCCTGCAGCAGCGATCGGCGTCCCGGGCTGGGATGGCGGGGATTGCTCATGTACGTCTCCGTGCTGGGGGGAACTGCTGTCAGCACGGATCGTGCGCGGCCCGGGCGAGGACCCGGCAAAGCGATCTTGAACATCCGGCGCCCTGGACTGGTCCGGACCACCAACTCGTCCCGTGATGCGACCCCGCACCGGCCGTTCACGGCCGGTGGGCGGCTCGGCCTCTCAGAGGCGGACGACGACCACGGCCGTGTCGTCGGTGCCGGCGCTCAGGGCGATCAGGGTGTCCGCCAGGTCCTCGGGGCCCTGCCGGCGGTGTTCGGCGAGCCGGTCGGCGAGGCGCCGCATGCCGAGGTCGATGTCCTCCCCGCGGCGTTCGATCAGCCCGTCGGTGTACAGCACGAGGGTGGAGCCGTCCGCGTAGGTGGTGGTGGCCTGGGGGCGGGGGGTGTGGTCGGAGGCGGCACCCAGCGGTGGGTCGGTCGCCCGGTCCAGGAAGCGCACGGTGCCGTCGGGGCCGGCCAGGGCCGGCGGCGGGTGGCCGGCACTGCTGTACGTGATGCGGTGGCCGGACCGGGCGACGACGGTCTGCACCGCGGTGGTCGACAGGGCCCCGTCGACGGAGCGGGCGTACAGGTCGAGCCCGTCGAGCGCCTTCGCGGGGCCGTCCACGACGCGGATCGCGGCACTGAGGGCGCTGCGCAGCTGGCCCATGACCCCGGCGGCGGCCAGACCGTGGCCGACGACGTCCCCGACCGCCACGGCGTCGTCGCCGGAGGGCAGTTGGGTCACGTCGTACCAGTCACCGCAGACGCCCAGGGCGTGGACCGCGGGCCGGTAGCGGACCGCTGCCCGGTGGTGGGCCAGTGGTTGCGGGGCGGGCAGCATCGCCTCCTGCAGGGCGAGGGCGACCTCGCGTTCGCGCGCGTGGGACTGGCGCAGCCGCTCGTTGACCTGCCGCAACTCGCGGGAGCGGGCGTACAGGTCGGCCTCCATCTGCAGGCGGCGGTCGTCGACGGCGGAACCGCCGGAGCGCACGAGGTCGGTGAGTTCGGCGAGCCGGTGCACGAGCAGGACGACGCGTCCTGCGGCGTCCAGGACGGGGGCGTTGATGGGGCTCCAGTAACGCTCGGCGAACTCCCCCGGCCGGTCCAGGTCCTCGACGTCGTAGCGCATGGGGCCGGCGGCGTCCGGGGCGCCGGTCTCCACCACCCGGCGCATCGACGCCTCCATGTCGCCGCGTCCGGCACCGTGCGGGGCGTCGGGGTTGTCGGGGTAGGCGTCGAAGACGTAGCGGCCGACGAGCTGGTCCCGGCTACGGTCGAACAGCCGCCGGTAGGACGCGTTCGCGTCCACGATGACCAGCGCGAGGTCCAGCACCAGCATCGCGCTGGGTGACGCCTCGAAGACGGCCTGGTAGTCGATCTCCGGTCCACTCACCGCGCTTCCCGCACCCGTTCCCGACCGGCCGGGCATCCCCGGTCGCTCCTCCCCCAGTATGCGCTCCGGCGGGCGGGTCACGGCTCGTCGAGGAAGTCGGCCACGACGCGGTTGAACAGGGCCGGGTTCTCCAGGAACATCAGGTGGCTGCCGCCCTCGGCCGCGGAGAAGACGCGTGCCCGCGCGCCGGGGATCAGGGAGGCGACCCACTCGGCCGTGCCGGGCGGGAAGATGCTCAGGTCGCCGCCGATGACGAGGGTGGGGACGTCGATCCGCGGCAGGACGTCCCTCCAGTCGCCCCCGCAGTGGTCCAGGTGCAGCGCGGCGGCGTGCCGCGGCGGGAAAAGCCGGTTCTGCTCCACGAGCCACTCCACGTCCGCGTCCGGGAGGGACGGGCCGTGCAGCATGCCGACGATGGCGCGTGATGTGGCGGCGGCGGAGTCGGGCGTGCCGCGCAGCCCGGCGACGATGCCCTGGGACATCTCCGGGGTGAACACCGCGGAGGGCGGCGCCTCGTCCCCGGCGCCGGCGAGCGCCGAGGAGATCACGGGCGGCTGGTCGACCAGGATGAGGCGGGCGATCCGCTCGCCGCCGAAGAGGTCCCAGTGGGACCACACGACCGGGCAGCCCATGGAGTGGGCGAGCAGGGTGACGTCCCGCAGGGCCAGGGCCTCCAGGAGGTTGTGCAGGTCCATCGCCAGCCGGGCGATCCGGTAGCCGTGGGCGGGTCTCGCGGACCGGCCGTGGCCGCGGTGGTCCGGCGCGATCACGCGGCGGCGGCCGCTCAGCCCGTCGATCTGCGGGCCGAACTCGGCGGCGCTCTGCGCGAAACCCGGGACGAGGACGAGCGGCTCCCCGGCGCCCGCCTCCGTGTAGCGCAGGCGCACTCCGTCGTTGGTGACCACCTCGCCCTCGCGGCGTTCCGCGGGCGGGGGGCCGGTCGTCGCGTCGTCCATGGCACCTCGTGCGCCGCGTGGGCGGCGCCCTTCCCATGCTAGCGACAGGCACCGAAGGAGGTATGAAGGGAACCATGACCTTGCCATTCAGTGCGCTGACGCATCTGGAGTGCGCGCGGTGCGGCCGCCGCCACGACGCCGACCGGGTGCAGAACCTGTGCGCGTGCGGATCGCCGCTCCTCGCCCGCTACGACCTGGACCGGGTCCGGGACTCCCTCACACCCGCGGACCTCGCGGGCCGCCCGCAGAACCTGTGGCGCTACCACGAACTGCTGCCCGTACGCGATCCGGCACACGTCGTCACCCTCGGCGAGGGCATGACGCCCCTGGTGCCGCTGCCGCGGTACGGCGCGGCGATCGGCGTGCCGGGACTGGTGATGAAGGACGAGGGGCTGATACCCACCGGCAGCTTCAAGGCGCGGGGCGCGGCCGTCGGCGTGGCCAGGGCCCTCGAACTGGGCGCGCGCGGGATCGCCATGCCCACCAACGGCAACGCGGGGGCGGCGTGGGCGGCCTATGCCGCGCGGGCGGGCCTGGAGGCGCTCGTCGCGATGCCGGCGGACGCGCCGTCGATCCCCCGGGCCGAGTGCGCTGCCGCCGGGGCCGAGCTGTACCTGGTGAACGGGCTGATCGGCGACGCGGGCCGGCTGGTGGCGGAGAAGATCGCCGCCGAGCCCGGTGTCTGGATGGACGCGGCGACCCTGAAGGAGCCGTACCGCATCGAGGGCAAGAAGACCATGGGTCTGGAGATCGCCGAGCAGCTCGGCTGGCGCGCGCCGGACGTCATCGTCTACCCCACCGGCGGCGGCGTCGGCCTCATCGGCATCCACAAGGCCCTGGTCGAACTGCGGGCCCTGGGGTGGCTGCGGGGGCCGATGCCGCGGCTGGTGAGCGTGCAGGCCTCCGGCTGCGCCCCCATCGTGCGCGCCTTCGAGAAGGGCGAGCGCACCAGTGAGCCGTGGCAGGACGCGCGCACGGTCGCGTTCGGCATCACCGTGCCCAAGGCGCTGGGCGACTTCCTCGTCCTGGACGCGCTGTACGAGACCGACGGCCGGGCCGTCGCGGTCGACGACGAGGAGCTGCTCGCCGACCGCGACAGGTGCGCCGCCGCCGACGGTGCCCTGCTGTGCCCGGAGGGCGCGGCGACGCTGTCGGCGGTGCGGGTCCTTCGCGAGCAGGGCTGGCTGTCCGGCGACGAGGAGGTGGTGGTGCTGAACACCGGGGCGGCGGCCAAGTACCCGGAGACCTTCCGGGTCGACCCGCCGGTCCTGGAGCTCACCGACCGCATCCCGTAAGTCCTCGCCGCCGCCGGGCGTCCCCGCCCGGCGGCGTCCGGCGTGCGCCACGGCGGTCGTGACGGGGCGTCAGCCTTCCGGCGCCGACGCGGACTTCCGCGCGGCACCCGGGGTGGTGGGCATCCAGACACGCATGGTGGAGGGTCCGCGGCTCGCCCAGGTGAGGTACGGCACCAGTGTCAGCTCCATGCGCTCACCGGCCGGGACCAGCGGGCGGTCGTGCGCGTAGGGCCACCACCCCGCGGCGTGCGCGGCGGTCAGCTCGCCCGCTACGACCACCCGGTCGTCCTCCCCGTCGCGCGGCGGGACGGAGGGGTCCACGGTGACCGCGTCGACGTCGCGGCCGTCCGGGAGGTCGGGGGACTCGACGCAGTAGACCACGGGCCCGCGCTCCAGGGCGATCGCGCCCCGTACCGCGTCGACCCGCGGGTCGGCGTGCACCCACCGGGGGGCGACGGGGAGTTCGAGGCGTACCTCGTCGCCCGGGCGCAGCGTCCCGGGGACGACGGCCATGCCGGGCGGTACGGGCCGGCGCTGTCCGTCGGGGGTCACGAGCCGGGCCCTATAACACATCTGACCCGCCCCCCGCAAAGGCCCGGGGAGTGTGAGTGGGTGGTCGGGCCGTGAAAAAAAAAAAAAAAAAAGACAAAAGAACAAAAAA
>NZ_JARAVK010000228.1:0-14849 GCF_033792765.1 Streptomyces sp. PA03-6a
TAAAAAAAAAGGGAAATCGGGTTTGTGAGGGGTCTTGGGGGCTCGGATGTGGTTAAAAGAGACAGCTCCCTGTTCCCCCCCTCGACGGCGGTCCGGGTGCCCATGCACCCGGACCGTCGGGCGTTCCCGGCGCCGGGCCTCAGGCCCTTCCGGCGTCGACGGCGGCGGCGATCTGCCGGCAGTAGAAGTCGGTGGTGTTGCGGGTGTGGCGGCGCATCAGTTCCTCGGAACGCTCCGCGTCGCCCAGGGCGATGGCCTCGATGATGGTGGCGTGCTCGTTCCAGGCGTCCCGGCCGCGGGGCCGGGCGATGGGCATGTAGTACCAGCGCACCCGCCGGTCGACCTGGAGGATCAGCTCGCCGAGTACCTGGTTGCGGGACAGCTCGGTGATGAAGCCGTGCAGTGCGGCGTTGGCCTCGACGATCCCGCGGGCGTCGTCCGCCGCCAGGGCGGCGATGCCGGCGTCCTGCAGTTCCCACAGGTGTGCCACGTCCCCGTCCGTGGCGTGCAGCGCGGCGCCGTGCGCGGAGTGGGTCTCCAGCACGGCGCGGACGCTGAGGAGCTGGGTGGCCTCCTCCTGCGTGGGGGAGTGGACGAAGGCGCCCTGGGCGGGGCGCAGGTCGACCCAGCCGTCGGTCTGCAGCCGTTGCAGCGCCTCGCGCACCGGCTGGCGGCTGACGCCGAGGTGGTCGGCGAGTTCGGCCTCGACCAGGTGCTGGCCCGGTCTCAGGGTGCCGTTGACGATCAGGTCGATCAGGGCCTCGTAGACGGCCTGGCGCAACGGTGCCGGCCGGGTGACCCGGACGACGGCGGCCGCGGTGCTTGTCTCGCGCATGAGCCCCCCTGTCGGCTGAGTTCTTTGCACAATGCCAAGAATACAGATTTCGGTATGCAATTCAGCCGCAGGAAGGAACAAGGCTCGGCCGGACATCGGCCGTCGGCGTGCGGAGGCCCGCGGTGGAGCACCGGCGGCACGGCCGACGGGGCGGGGGAAGCCGCGCTCCCCCGCCCCACCGCCGTGGGTGGAACACCCGTCAGGCGGGGGCGGGCTGCTGGTCGGTGCGCAGGCCCTGCGCCGCCGCGGACGCGGGGTCGGGCGTGCTCAGCGAGCGCAGGATGGCGTCCACGCTCTCCTTGGCGTCGCCGAAGAGCATGCGGCTGTTCTCGCGGAAGAACAGCGGGTTCTGCACCCCCGCGTACCCCGAGGACATGGACCGCTTGAAGACGACCACGTTCTCCGCCTCCCACACCCGCAGCACCGGCATGCCGGCGATGGGGCTGGACGGGTCCTCCTCCGCCGCCGGGTTGACGGTGTCGTTGGCGCCGATCACCAGCACCACCGTGGTGTCGCCGAAGTCGTCGTTGATCTCGTCCATCTCCAGCACGACGTCGTACGGCACCCGGGCCTCGGCGAGCAGCACGTTCATGTGCCCGGGCAGCCGGCCGGCCACCGGGTGGACGCCGAAGCGGACCTCGACACCGCGCCGCCGCAGCGCCTGGGTCAGCTCCGCCACCGGGTGCTGCGCCTGGGCCACCGCCATGCCGTAGCCGGGGGTGATGATCACCGACGTGGCGTTCTCCAGGAGTTCGGCCGTCTCCTGCGCGGAGGTCTCGCGGTGCTCGCCCTGTTCGGCGTCGCCGCCCGTCGGTGCCGGGGCGCCGAAGCCTCCGGCGATCACCGAGAGGAAGGACCGGTTCATCGCCTTGCACATGACGTACGACAGGTAGGCACCGGAGGAGCCGACGAGCGCGCCGGTGACGATGAGCAGGTTGTTGTTGAGCAGGAAGCCCGCCGCGGCCGCGGCCCAGCCCGAGTAGCTGTTGAGCATCGAGACGACGACCGGCATGTCACCGCCGCCGATCGAGACGACCAGGTGCCAGCCGAGCGCGAGCGCCAGGGCGGTGACGGCGATCATCAGGCCGAGGTCCGGGCTCACCGTGAACCACACCGTCAGGGCCACGAAGGCGGCCAGCGCCCCGAGGTTGAGGGCGTTCTTGCCGGGCAGGGTCAGCGGACGGGAGTTGATCCGCGCCGACAGCTTCAGGTAGGCGACGATGGATCCGGTGAAGGTGACCGCGCCGATGAAGATGCCGATGAACACCTCCGCGTGGTGGATGCCGAGCAGGTCGCCGGCGATCCGGGTCTGCGCGGCGCCGTGCGCCTCCACCTCGTAATAGCTGTTCCAGCCGACCAGCACCGCGGCCAGGCCGACGAGGCTGTGCAGGACGGCGATGAGCTCGGGCATCTGGGTCATCTCGACCCGGCGCGCCCGCCACAGGCCGATGGCACCGCCGACGACCGTGGCGGCGACGATCAGCACGACGGAGGTGCCGGGGATGTCCTGCGCCGCGGCGACGACGGTGGCGACCAGCGCCAGCGCCATGCCGCCGATGCCGTACGCCACCCCGGCGCGGGAGGTGCGGTGTTGCGAGAGTCCGGCCAGGCTGAAGATGAACAGCAGCGCGGCGACGATGTCGGCGGCCTGGGCGGCCGTGGTTGCGTTCATCGATCCTCAGCCCTTCGAGAACATGCCGAGCATACGGCGGGTGACGGCGAATCCTCCGAAGATGTTCACGGTGGTCAACATGATCGCCACGACCGACATCACGGTGACGGCCGGTCCGGCGTGGCCTATCTGCAGCAGTGCTCCGACCACCACGATCCCCGAGATGGCGTTGGTGACCGACATCAGCGGGGTGTGCAGGGCGTGGTGGACCTTTCCGATCACGTAGTAACCGATGACGACGGCCAGCGCGAACACCGTGAAGTTGCCCACGAGCTGGGCAGGGGAGAAGGCGACCAACAAGAACATCGCGAGCATGCCGGAGGCGACCAGGCCGTAGCGCGCGGCCGGTGAGAGCCGGGGCTCCTTCGGCGCGGGCGCCGGCGCGGTCGCAACCGGCGCCGGTGCCTGCCCGGCGGGCGCCGCCGACACCTGGACGGGCGGTGGCGGCCAGGTCTTCTCGCCCTCCCGCACCACCGTGACGGCCCGCTGCACGACGTCGTCGAAGTCGAGCGTCAGCCGCCCGTCCTTGCCCGGCGTCAGCAACTTGAGCAGGTTGACGAGGTTGGTCCCGTACAACTGCGAGGCCTGGGCGGGCAGCCGGCCCGCCAGATCGGTGTAGCCGATGATCGTCACGTCGTTGTCGGTGACGATCGCCTTCCCGCTGACCGTGCCCTCGACGTTGCCGCCCTGCGCGGCGGCCATGTCGACGATGACGCTGCCGGGCTTCATCGACGCCACGTCGGCCGCCGTGATCAGCCGGGGGGCCGGGCGGCCGGGGATCAGCGCGGTGGTGATGATGATGTCGACGTCCGCGGCCTGCTCGCTGTAGATCTCCGCGGCACGCCGGTCGTACGCCTGCGAGGTCGCCTTGGCGTAGCCGTCGCCGCTCGCCTCCTGCTCCACCTCGACGGCGAGGAACTCGCCGCCCAGGGAACGGACCTGGTCGGCGACCTCGGCCCGCGGGTCGGTGGCCCGCACCACCGCGCCGAGGCTGCCGGCCGCGCCGATCGCGGCCAGACCCGCCACGCCCGCGCCAGCCACCAGGACCTTCGCCGGCGGCACCTTGCCCGCCGCGGTGACCTGACCGGTGAAGAAGCGCCCGAAGACGTGGGCCGCCTCGATCACCGCCCGGTACCCGGCGATGTTCGCCATCGAACTGAGCACGTCCATCGACTGGGCCCGGGAGATGCGCGGGACGGCGTCCAGCGCCAGGACGGTGATCGGCCGTGCCGCCAGTTGCCCGACCAGGTCGGGGCTGTGGGCCGGGGCGATCAGCCCGATCAGGGTCGCGCCTTCGCGCAGCTTCCCGATCTCCTCGTGCGAGGGGGCGTTGACCTTCAGGACCACGTCCGCCTGCCAGGCGTCGCCGATCCGCGCGCCCGCCTCGGCGTAGGCCTCGTCGGGGAAGCCGGAGGCCGCTCCGGCCTCGGACTCCACGACGACCTCGTAGCCGAGGCCGAGGAGCCGGCGGACGCTGTCCGGTGTGGCCGCCACCCGCGTCTCCCCGGCGGTGGACTCGGTGACGACACCGATCTGCTGTGGGGGTGAATCAGACATCGCTCTCCTTTTCCGTCGCTACCGACTGACGTCACGGCGTCGTCAGCCGAGCCGTCGTCCGCACTGCGTGCTCCCCGGCCTCGTGGTGCGGCCGTGCGTGCCCGGGACCGCGTGTGCGGCGAAGCGTTCCCCCGCTGCGTGCTCGATCAACCTGTCCGGAGCGTGTGTGACCCGGTTCATGGTCCCGGGCGACGCCGGGGACCTCCGCCGCGGCGCCGGGCGGGACCCTGTTCGGTTCCGGGCGCGCGACTTTGCGTGAAGGGACTGTACATCCCAAGAGAGTACTGCATACAGTATTCACTCCCCCTTCGAATGGAGAGGAGTCGCCGTGAAAATCGCAGTCCTCGGAGCCGGTGCGATCGGCGCTTACGTGGGCGCGGCACTGCACCGTGGTGGCGCGGACGTCCACCTGATCGCCCGGGGTGAGCATCTTCAGGCGATACGCGCCCACGGAGTCCGGGTGAACAGCCCGCGCGGTGACTTCGTGGCCAAGCCCCACGCCACGGACGACCCCAAGGAGATCGGCCCCGTCGACTACGTCTTCCTGGGCCTGAAGGCACACTCCTACGCGACCTCGGGACCGCTGATCTCCCCGTTGCTCGACGACAGGACCGCGGTGGTGGCCGGTCAGAACGGCATTCCCTGGTGGTACTTCCACGAGCTGGCCGGCCCCTACGAGGGGCGGCGGATCGAGGCGGTCGACCCCGGCGGCGCCACCAGCGCGGTGCTGGCGCCGGAACGCGCCATCGGCTGCGTCGTCTACCCCGCGACGGTCATCGAGGCCCCCGGGGTCATCCGGCATCTGGAGGGCACCCGGTTCTCCATCGGCGAGCCGGGCGGCGGCGTCTCCGACCGGTGCACGCAGCTGAGCGAGGTCATGATCGCCGGCGGCCTCAAGTGCCCGGTGGAGCCCAACCTGCGCGACGACATCTGGATCAAGCTGATGGGCAACGTCGCCTTCAACCCGATCAGCGCCCTCACCAGGGCGACCATGGTCGACATCTGCAAGCACCCCCACACCCGGCGGCTGGTCGCCCAGCTCATGGAGGAGACCCTCGACATCGCGGCCAGGGTCGGCAGCACCCCCGACATCTCCATCGAGAAGCGGCTTCGGGGCGCCGAGGGGGTGGGACACCACAAGACCTCGATGCTCCAGGACCTCGAGGCCGGCAAGCAGCTGGAACTCGACGCCATCGTCACGGCCGTCGTGGAGATGGCCGACATCTCCGGCGCGGACGCCCCCAACCTGCGCGCGGTCCACGCCGCGACCGACCTGCTGGCGCGCGGCGTCACCGCGGACCGGGACAGCGGGGCCGTCGCGCGCAAACCCGTCCCCGCCTGACCCGCCCCCCGCGTATCCGAACCCGAGACACCCGCGGATCGCCGGTCCACCGCCGGACGACCGCCGCAGTACCTCCGGAGCCCGGTCCCGTCGCGGCGGCGACGGGACCGGGCCCCGGACAGGGGCCCGCACCGGCTTGGCGGGTACGAACGAGGGCCGCGATCCGGCTCGGTAGGCTGTGCCCGGTCACACCGCAACCAGCTCGTCCGCCGTCGGCCGCCCGGGGCCGTTCCCGATCCCGGGAGCGCCGGTCCACCGGCACCGACGGCGTTGCGACTCCAGCAGGAAGTGCCGGCGCGGCCGCGGCCCAGGCAGAGAGGAGTCGTTCATGCTGTTCCGTCAGCTGGAGTACTTCGTGGCGGTCGCCAGGGAGCGGCACTTCGCCCGGGCGGCGGAGTCCTGCTACGTCTCGCAGCCCGCGCTCTCGGCGGCGATAGCCAAGCTGGAGCGGGAGCTGAACGTCACGCTGATCAACCGCGGGCACAACTACCAAGGCCTGACCCCGGAGGGCGAACGGCTGGTGGTCTGGGCCAAACGCATCCTCGCCGAGCAGGAGGCCTTCAAGGCCGAGGTGGCCGCCGTCCAGTCGGGCATCACCGGCACCCTGCGGCTGGGCACCGAGCCCACCGCGTCCACCACCCTGGTCCTGCCCGTCGCCGCGTTCTGCGCGGCCCATCCGCTGGCCAAGGTCCAGGTCCGCTCCCGGCTGTCGACCACCGAACTCCACCGCCAGCTGCTCGCGTTCGAGCTGGACGCCGCGATCGCGCACTTCGCCCCGCACGACCGGGAGAACCTGCAGGTGATGCCGCTGTACGAGGAGCGGTACATGCTCCTCGCCTCCAGCGACCAGCTGCTGCCGCAGACCGACACCATGAAGTGGGCGGACGCGGCCACGATGCCGCTCGCCCTGCTGACCCCCGACATGAGGATCCGCCAGGTCATCGACGACGCGTTCGCCGAGAGCGGGGTCGTGGTGACCCCGCAGGTCGAAACGGACTCGGTGGCCGCCCTCTACGCCAGCGTGGGCGCCGGCGCGTGCGCGAGCATCGTCCCGCACACCTGGCTGCGCGCGATGCCGCCGCTCGGCCGGATGCGGGCCGTGCGCCTCGTCGAACCGGACGCCAGGGCGCAGGTCTCCGTCGCGATCCACGCGGCGACCCCGGGGTCGGTCGCGGCGCGGGCGTTCATGACCGCAGCGGCCGGGCTGTCGCTGGACGAGTTCTTCGACGAGCCGCTGCCCGCGGAGCACCGCGTCAGGTGAGCCCGGGCCATACGGCGCCCTCCGCGTACAGGACGTCCACCGCCGCCCGGTCAAGACCGCCCTTCGCCGTGTGCGGGAGCGAGGCGACGACCCGGATCCGGTCGGGGATCTCGAACGGGGCCAGCCGGGCGCGGCAGTACCGGCGGATCTCCTCGGCCCCGGGCACCTCCGCCCCCGGCGCCTCCACCCCGCCCAGGACCACGGCCGCGCCGACCCGCTGCCCGTACGTCGCGTCGGGCACGGCGAACACGGCGGCCTCGGCCACCCCCGGACACCCGGCGAGGACGTCCTCGACGTGCTCGGGCACGACCTTCTCGCCCCCGCGGATGATGAGGTTCTTCAGGCGGCCGGTCAGGAACAGGTGGCCGTCCTCGTCGAGCGCGCCCAGGTCGCCGGTGCGGAACCAGCCGTCGGCGAAGCCGTGTGCGGTCTCGGCGGGGTTGCCCAGGTAACCGCGGGCCACCGTGGGACCGTGCACCCACACCTCGCCCTCGCCGCCGGGCGGGCACGGCTTCCCGTCCGGGTCCAGGACCCGCAGCTCGATCCCGGCCGGCCGGCCCACCGAACCGTGCTTGAGCGCCCCGTACTGCGGCAGCGGCTCGCTCGTCGCCTGGTGCGCGGACTCGGTCATGCCGTACGCCGACAGCAGCGGCGCGCCCAGGGTGCGCTCCAGCGCCCGCTGGGTGGCCGTGTTGAGGGGCGCGCTGGAACTGCGCAGGAACCGCAAGCCCGGCACCTGCGGGCCCGTGAGGTCCGTCGCCGCCCGCTCCAGGAGGAGCTCGTGGACGGTGGGGACCGCGGTGAACCACGTGGCGCCCGCCGCCCGCATGTCGTCCCAGAAGGTGTGCGCCGAGAACCGCCCGCGCGCGGGCAGCAGCACGCAGCCCCCGCTCGCCAGCGTGGCAAGCAGCGTGGCGAACAGCCCGTGCCCGTGGAAGAACGGCATCGCCGCGACCGTCGCGTCTCCCGGCACCAGTTCGTAGGTGGCGCACACGCCGCGGACCGAGGCGGCCACGTTGCCGTGCGTCAGCGGGACCATCTTCGCCCGGTCGGTGGTCCCCGCGGTGAACAGCACCAGGGCGTCGTGCGCGGTCAGTTCGCCGGACGCGCCCCGCGCGGCGGCCGGCGCGCCCTCGCCCGTTGCGAGCACGGCCGCCGCCGTCCCGGCGGGGGAGAGGTCCACCCGCAGCGCCCAGGCCGGGACACCGGGCCCCACGGCCGCCGGCGGGGCGCCCCCCGCGGTCGGGCCCAGCAGGACGGCCCGCACCCCCAGCGCCTCCAGCCGGGCCGTCATCTGCGGCTCGGGCAGCGCGGGGTCCACGGGGGCCACCACCAGCCCGGCCCGCGCCCCGCCCAGCATCGCCACGACGAACTCCACGGTGTTGGCGCCGACGAGGCCGACCGGGTCCCCGGGGCGCAGCCCCGCCGAGGTCAGGCGCGCGGCGACCGCGTCGGCCAGCTCGTCCAGGGCGCGGTAGGAGACCTCCGCGCGGTCCGCGCCGGCGATCAGCGCCGGTGCCTGCGGACGCCCCCGGGCGTGCCGGTCGAGGAGATCGGTCAGGCCCGTGACCGCGGGCGACCGGTAACGGTCGGGGTCGCGCACGGATGCAGCGGCCGGAACGGCCATGGCCGCACCTCCTCGCGCCTGGAATGTCTGATGAACCGTCCCCAGCGAGACTGCGCGGGGCGCGGAGCACCCGTCCAATACGCACTGGCGAACGGTCGATAGCGGAGGTCTATCAACCCACCTCAACGCCCCTGTGGCGTGCGTCGATAAACGCCGTCTATCGGCTGGTCGCCGATAGGTCTTGGACGCGGGGGAGCGCGCTGCGGATGGTGAAGGGAGAAGCCGCACGCATGACCCGCCCAAGGAGGACCTCGGACCATGACCGCCCCCTCACCACTGGAGACAGCGGCGAACGCCGACGCACCGGCCGAGCTCACCGACGGGTACCACCTGGTCGTCGATGCGCTCAAGATGAACGACGTCGACACCATCTACGGGGTGGTCGGCATCCCGATCACGGATCTGGCCCGGCTCGCCCAGGCGCAGGGCATCCGTTACATCGGCTTCCGCCACGAGAGCAACGCGGGACACGCGGCGGCGGCGGCCGGCTACCTCACCAAGAAGCCGGGCATCTGCCTGACGGTGTCGGCGCCGGGCTTCCTCAACGGGCTGGTGGCACTCGCCAACGCCACCACCAACTGCTTCCCGATGGTGCAGATCTCCGGCTCCAGCGAGCGCCACCTCGTCGACCTCAAGCAGGGCGACTACGAGGAGATGGACCAGCTCGCCGCCGCGCAGCCGTTCTGCAAGGCCGCGTACCGCATCAGCCGGGTCGAGGACATCGGCCGCGGCATCGCCCGCGCCCTGCGCACCGCCGTCTCCGGGCGCCCCGGCGGCGTCTACCTCGACATCCCCGCCGCGGTGCTCGGCTCCATCATGGACGCCGGGGAGGGCGCGAAGACGCTCAGCCGCCTCGTCGACCCGGCACCGCGCCAGCTGCCCGCCCCCGAGGCGGTGGACCGCGCGATCGAGCTGCTGGCCGGCGCGCAGCGGCCGCTGATCGTCCTCGGCAAGGGCGCGGCCTACGCGCAGGCGGACACGCAGATCCGCGAGTTCGTCGAGTCCACCGGCATCCCCTACGTGCCGATGTCGATGGCGAAGGGCCTGCTGCCCGACGACCACCCGCAGTCCGCGGCCACCGCCCGCTCGCTGGCGCTGAAGAAGGCCGACGTGGTGATGCTGGTCGGCGCCCGCCTGAACTGGCTGCTCAACCACGGCGAGGCACCGCAGTGGAACCCCGACGCGAAGTTCGTCCAGGTGGACATCGAGGCGAAGGAGATGGACAGCAACCAGCCCATCGCCGCGCCGCTCGTCGGTGACATCGAGTCGGTCGTCGAGGCCCTCATCGAGCGCAGCAAGCCGGGTCAGATCGCGGCCCCCGCCGCCTGGCGGGAGGAACTGGGGGCGCGCTCGGCGCAGAACGTCGCCAAGATGGCCGAGCGCCTCAAGGCCGACCCGCACCCGATGCAGTTCATGGGCGCCCTGAAGGCCGTACGCGACGTGATCCGCGAGCGCCCCGAGACGTACCTCGTCAACGAGGGCGCCAACGCCCTCGACATCGCGCGCAACGTCATCGACATGCACGTGCCGCGG
Organism: Streptomyces sp. PA03-6a; assembly: GCF_033792765.1. Taxonomy (NCBI): domain Bacteria; kingdom Bacillati; phylum Actinomycetota; class Actinomycetes; order Kitasatosporales; family Streptomycetaceae; genus Streptomyces; species Streptomyces sp. PA03-6a. The sequence goes on from NZ_JARAVK010000228.1 coordinate 9,828, forward strand.
CACCGCCTCGACAGCGGCACCTGGGGCGTCATGGGCATCGGCATGGGCTACGCGATCGCCGCCGCGGTCGAGAGCGGGGAGCCGGTCGTGGCCGTGGAGGGCGACAGCGCCTTCGGCTTCAGCGGCATGGAGATCGAGACGATCTGCCGCTACAAGCTGCCCGTCGTCACGGTCATCATGAACAACGGCGGTGTCTACCGCGGTGACGACGTCAACCCCTACGACGAGGCCCCGTCGCCGACGACGCTGATGTCCGCGGCCCGCCACGACGTGATGTTCGAGGCCTTCGGCGGCAAGGGTTACCGCGCGACCACCCCCGCCGAGGTCACCGCCGCCCTCACCGAGGCGCTCGCCTCGGGCGGGCCGGCCCTCATCGACTGCGTGATCGACCCCTCGGCGGGCACGGAGAGCGGCCACATCGCCCACCTCAACCCCAAGGGCATCACCGTCGGCAACATCGTGCCGGCCAAGAAGTGACCGCCCCGTAGGCGACGCACCGCACCCCGAAGCACCGTTCCCCAGCACCGCCCACCCGCGCACCGCGAACAGACAAGAAGGAAGCCACCATGAGTGAAAAGCCGCTCGCCGGGATCAAGGTGATCGACTTCACCGGGGTCCAGGCCGGCCCCGCGTGCACCCAGATGCTCGCCTGGTTCGGCGCCGACGTGATCAAGGTCGAGCGTCCCCAGGGCGGCGACGTGACCCGCAACCAGCTGCGGGACGACCCCGACCTCGACGCGCTGTACTTCACGATGCTCAACAGCAACAAGCGCTCGCTGGCTATCAACACCAAGACCCCCGAGGGCAAGGAGGTCATGGAGAAGCTGATCCGCGAGGCGGACATCCTGGTCGAGAACTTCGCGCCGGGCGCCATGGACCGCATGGGCCTGGGCTGGGACCACATCCACGAGCTCAACCCGCGCCTGATCTTCGGCTCGGTCAAGGGCTTCAACGACGACTCGTCCTGGAACGACCTCAAGGTCTACGAGAACGTCGCCCAGGCCGCCGGCGGCGCCGCGTCCACCACGGGCTTCTGGGACGGCCCGCCGACCATCAGCGGCTCGGCCCTCGGCGACAGCAACACCGGCATGCACCTGCTGATCGGCCTCCTGACGGCGATCATCCACCGCAACGCGACCGGTGTGGGCCAGAAGGTGTCGGTGTCCATGCAGGACGCCGTCCTCAACCTGACCCGCGTCAAGCTCCGCGACCAGCAGCGCCTGGAGAAGATCGGCTACCTGGAGGAGTACCCGCAGTACCCGAACGGCGAGTTCGGCGACGCGGTGCCCCGCGGCGGCAACGCCGGCGGCGGCGGCCAGCCGGGCTGGATCCTGAAGTGCAAGGGCTGGGAGACCGACCCCAACGCCTACATCTACTTCACGGTCCAGGAGCAGAACTGGAAGCGCACCGCCGAGGCCATCGGCCGGCCCGAGTGGGTCGACGACCCGGAGTACACGACCGCCAGGGCGCGGCAGCCGCACATCTTCGAGATCTTCGCGGAGATCGAGAAGTGGCTGGCCGACAAGACCAAGTACGAGGCGGTCGACATCCTGCGCAAGTGGGAGGTGCCCTGCGCGCCCGTCCTCAGCATGAAGGAGCTCGCCGAGGACCCGGACATGCGCAAGAGCGGCACGATCGTCGAGGTCGAGCAGAAGGGTCGCGGCACCTACCTGACGGTGGGCAGCCCCATCAAGTTCTCCAACTTCAAGCCCGAGATCAAGGGTGCCCCGCTGCTCGGCGAGCACGGCAGCGAGGTCCTGGCGGACCTGGGGTACGACGGGAACGACATCGCGGCCCTGCGCGAGAAGAAGATCATCGTCTGACCGGATCCGCACAGGCCCACGTGTGCCCCGCGCGATCCGTGCGCGCGGGGCACACGTGCGTCCGGAGCGGTGTGCCGCGCGGCGCACGCACGGCGAAGCCCCCGGCACCGAGGATCGGATGCCGGGGGCCCACCCGTGGGGAACGGGCCGGGTCAGGCGGGCGGGATCACCCGAAGACCAACTTGTCGTTCCAGCCGGACCCGATGACGGTCTTCACCGGTGGGTTGGTGTTGGTGGTGGACGGGTTGTAGATGGCCACGTGGCCGTCCGACGCGAACCGGGCCCAGATGTCCGGGATGCCGTCGTCGTTGATGTCCGGGATGCCGATCGCCGAGTTGACGTTGGCCTCGGTCCAGCTGGTCCCGAACGGGACGTCGCCATTGAGCGAGTTGCCCGCCAGCATCAGGGAGTTGAGGTCGACGCTGCCGGCGACGGAGCCGGGCTTGCCGTGCCGGGCGTACATGTTGCCGTTGTCCAGGTTGCGCCAGAGCAGGTCGGGCGTGCCGTCCTTGTTCATGTCGGCCAGGTTGACGATGTCGCGGCGGGCCCAGGCGTCGGGGTTCATCATCGTCGCGGTCCGGAAGGTCGCGCCGCTGTAACCGGAGAGCACCCAGAAGCTCGCGCCGCTGCGCAGGACGAGGTCGGGCAGTTTGTCGCCGGTGATGTCGCCGATGGCCTTGAGCTGGGTCCAGGTTGACGGCGCGGGCGCGTTCGACGGGAGGCGGATCTTCATCCGCTGGTCGACGTCGAACGAGCCGTAGCCGTCGCCGGGGTAGAGCCAGAACACGCCGTCGGGGTTGACGGCGAAGAGGTCCGTGGTGCCGTCGCCCGGGTAGGCGTCCTGGTAGTGCGCGATCAGCGCGGCCTTGCCGGTCGTCGCGTTGTACCAGTGACCGGCGGGGTTCAGCGTGGGCTTGCCGCCCGCGCCCATGGTGTACGAGGACGTCAGCGAGCCGTAGAGCTCGCCGCCCGGCTGGCCCGCGTACGTCCGCAGGACGCCGGTGACGTCGATGGCGAGCAGGTCGGGGGTGCCGTCGCCGCCGGTGTCACCCGGCTTGTCCTCGTTGTCCCTCGGCGGGACGTAGGTCGTGTAGTCCGTCCGCGCGCTCGCGTTGCCGAGGCTGTCGTAGGCGTAGACCTGGAGCGTGTTGGGGCCGGCGTTCGCCGGCCGCAGGTTGGGGACGGTGGCGATGCCGCTGGCGTTGGCGTTGACCGAGATCGGGGCGACCCCGCCCCAGGCGTAGGTGAACCTCGCGGCCCCCGGCGATTCGAAGGTGATCGGTCCGGTGTCGCCGAATTTCACCGTCGCCCACGTGGCGCCGTCCGACGTGGTCCTGAGGAACACGTCGCTGGTGACGATGGGCTGGGACGGTCCGCTCGGGTCCACCGTGATGCGGCAGGGCTCGGTGCCCGGCGGGTACACGGTGGACGTCGCACCCGCCGAGTCCTTGCCCATGGCGTCCCAGGAGAAGGTGGTGTTGGTGGTGATGTCCTTCAGCAGCGGATCGCTGGACGGGATGGTGTACGTGGCGGTGCCACCGGAGGCGCCGATCGTGATCTCGACACCGGCCGGGACCGTTCCGCCGGTCTTCCAGAACCGGAAGCGGACCTTGCTCATGTTGTTGTCGGGGTCCTTGGCGGTCACCGACAGGGTGATGTTGGTCTTGCCGACCGTCACGCCCGCGCCGGGGCCGGGCGTGCAGGGGCCGCCGGGCTTCGAGGAACCGGCGGTGGGCTCGGACGGGTTGCGGTTGTATTCGGCCTCGATGGTCGCGGAGGTCGCCTTGAACTTGCGCCAGGTCTGGGTGTCCGACTCGCTCGTGGCCCGCATGCCCAGGGTGACCGTCGCATCGCCCCGGTCGGTGGCGTACTGGGCGGCGTCCTTGACGTTGAAGGCCTCGTACTCGTCCGGGCAGGAACTCGACGACCAGCCGTGCGCGAAGGACTTGCGCTGGATCTCGTCGGACCAGCTCGGCTGCGCGTTCCACGTCGTGCCGGACGAGATCGCGCCGGTGCGCCACAGCTGGAACTCGCGGGTCGTGCAGGACCAGGAGTGGTTGTTGAGCACCTTGAAGGTCGCGCTGGTGATGTCCGCGCCCTTGATGGCCTTGTTCCAGTCCATGCGCCAGAAGGAGCGGGCGGTGCCGCCGGTGTCGGACTCGTGGCCCACGCGGGCGTCGGAGGTGCCGGAGGAGAAGTTGGTGCCGTTGAAGAAGCTGGTGCTCGGGTACGGCTTGTAGGCCACCGTCCACGCGTCCCAGCCCGGGTTCAGCGGCGGGTCGACGAACAGCGGGTACGTGACGCCCTCGCGCGCCGCGAGACCGGAGGCGGCGAAGCCGAGGCCGAGCCGGGCGGTGTGGGTGTTCTCGCCGTCCAGAGTGATCGGCAGCGGCGCGGACTGCGCGCCGGGCTCGATGCCGGTCAGGCCCGACAGCTTCAGCACGTCGGCCGGGGTGGCGACGGACGTGTGGTGCGCGGTGCCCTCGGGCAGCTCGGGGTCACGGCCGCTGGAGTCCCACGCGAACGGCGTCGGGATCGTGCCGACCTCGTTGCCGCCCTTGTCCAGGACCTGGACCCGGCTGGCCTTGCGGTCCTGCCGGAACACGGCCGTGGCGGAGCGCAGGCCGTACGTGACGGTCTTCAGAGCTTCCTGCCGCGCGGCCTCGGGGGTCTTGAGGATCAGGACCTGAGCCATGCCGCCCTCCTCCCGGGCGACGAGCAGCAGGTCGACGCCCGGGAGGACCTCGGAGTACAGGGCGCGCGGCCCGTCGAGGACCGGAGCGGGCAGCGCGTCCGGCCAGGTGTACGCGACCGTGTGGCCGTCGAGCTCGACCTCGGCGAGCACCGTCTCACCCGGCGTCTCGGTGCGGGCGAACGAGCGGTCGGCGCGCGGCTTCCCGGCGTTGCCGCTCGCGAAGCGGACGGGAACGGCCGGGTTCGCGGGTGCGATGCCGAGGCCCCTGGGAGCCTTGGCCGTCCGCTTCAGGGTGTTGTCGATAGGGGCCCACTCGCCCTTGGCGTTCCTCGCCCGGGTCGGCGCGGCCGTGATCCGGGTCTTGAAGTGGCCGTCGGGCAGCGCCCAGGTCAGCGTGGTGCCGCTGGTCGCGGTGTCGACGAGCACCTGCTTGCGGGTGCGCCGGGCCTGGGCCATCGCGCCGGCCTCGTCACGCGGTCCGGTGGAGGCGGGGGTGGCGTGGGC
>NZ_JARAVK010000229.1:0-14718 GCF_033792765.1 Streptomyces sp. PA03-6a
GTATCGATCCGGAGGACCGGGACGTTTCCCCTCGGGGATGGGGGACCATGGATAGCTCAGCCCGGTCCCCTTCCCGGTCCCGGCCCGCCCATTCGCGGAGGTTTGCGTGTCCTGCCTGATCGTCCAGAGCGACAAGACCCTGCTGCTGGAGGTCGACCACGAGCTCGCCGACGAGTGCCGGCGTGCCATCGCCCCCTTCGCCGAACTGGAACGGGCGCCGGAGCACATCCACACCTACCGGATCACCCCGCTGGGGCTGTGGAACGCCCGCGCCGCCGGGCACGACGCCGAGCAGGTCGTGGACGCGCTGGTGCAGTACTCCCGCTACCCGGTGCCGCACGCGCTGCTGGTGGACGTCGCCGAGACGATGGCCCGCTACGGCCGGCTGACGCTGAGCAAGCACCCGGCGCACGGCCTGGTGCTGACCTCCACGGACCGTCCGGTGCTGGAGGAGATCCTCCGCTCGAAGAAGATCACGCCGCTGGTGGGCGCCCGGCTCGACCCGGACACGGTGGTCGTCCACCCCTCCGAGCGCGGCCAGATCAAGCAGGTGCTGCTCAAGCTGGGCTGGCCGGCGGAGGACCTGGCCGGTTACGTGGACGGCGAGGCGCACCCGATCGAGCTGGACCAGGACGGCTGGAAGCTCCGCCCCTACCAGGAGCAGGCGGTGGAGGGCTTCTGGCACGGCGGCTCGGGCGTGGTCGTGCTGCCCTGCGGCGCCGGCAAGACGCTGGTGGGCGCGGGCGCGATGGCGCAGGCGAAGGCGACGACGCTGATCCTGGTGACGAACACGGTCTCCGCCCGGCAGTGGAAGCACGAGCTGGTGAAGCGGACCTCGCTGACCGAGGACGAGATCGGCGAGTACAGCGGCACCCGCAAGGAGATCCGTCCGGTCACCATCGCCACGTACCAGGTGCTGACGACCAAGCGGAAGGGCGTCTACGCGCACCTGGAGCTCTTCGACTCCCGCGACTGGGGCCTGATCGTCTACGACGAGGTGCACCTGCTCCCGGCGCCGGTCTTCAAGTTCACCGCGGACCTCCAGGCCCGCCGCCGGCTCGGCCTGACGGCGACGCTGGTGCGCGAGGACGGCCGTGAGTCGGACGTCTTCTCGCTGATCGGTCCCAAGCGCTTCGACGCGCCGTGGAAGGAGATCGAGGCGCAGGGCTACATCGCGCCCGCCGACTGCGTGGAGGTACGGGTCAACCTGACCGACTCCGAGCGGCTGGCGTACGCGACCGCCGAGCCGGAGGAGAAGTACCGCTACTGCGCGACGACCGCGACCAAGCGCAAGGTCGCCGAGGCGCTGGTCGCCAAGCACCGCGGGCAGCAGACGCTGGTGATCGGCCAGTACATCGACCAGCTCGACGAGCTGGGCGAGCACCTCGGGGCGCCGGTGATCAAGGGCGAGACGACCAACGCGCAGCGCGAGAAGCTCTTCGACGCCTTCCGGCAGGGCGAGATCTCGGTGCTCGTGGTCTCCAAGGTGGCCAACTTCTCGATCGACCTGCCGGAGGCGACGGTCGCCATCCAGGTCTCGGGCACCTTCGGTTCCCGTCAGGAGGAGGCGCAGCGCCTCGGCCGGGTGCTGCGGCCGAAGGCGGACGGTCACGAGGCCCGCTTCTACTCCGTGGTCGCCCGCGACACCATCGACCAGGACTTCGCCGCGCACCGCCAGCGGTTCCTGGCCGAGCAGGGGTACGCGTACCGCATCGTCGACGCGGACGAGCTGCTCTGACCCGTCCGCGGGGCCGCGCCGGGAGGCCCGCCGCGTCAGTCGCGCGCGGCGGCGCCGTCCTGGCCCAGCACCACGACGCGGACGGCCGTGGCGACGTAGACCCGGACCGCGCGCAGGGCGTCCCCGACGGGGTGGACCGGATGCCGGTGCCCTGGGGCCTCGGCGATGGCGGTGCTGCCGTGGACGCGGGAGACCACTGGTCGTGCCATGCCCCCAATGTACGCATACGTGACGCTTTGGGCAGAGGTTCCGGCTACGGGCGGGTGGAAAACCGGTTAGCACCTGCCGTCGCCGAGGCGTAAGATCCTGCGTCTTGCCGCCCGCCCCCTTGAGGGACGGCGCCACCGGCCGGACGGAAACCGGTCGGCCCGAGTCGTGATCCGTATCAGGACAGCGCCCCGCCCCGCGCCCCCGTGCGCGCAGGTCAGGGGCCGGCTGAGCCATGCCCTACGTGCCGCCGGAGGCAACCCGTGCCAGGGGAACAGTCCCTCACCACCGACAATCCGCTCGACCGCGAACGCTCCCACCTCTCCTCGTCCCGTTCCGCCCTGCGCGCGATGCGCGCCGACGTCGAGGCCCTCGACATCCGGGACGTCACCGCCAACTGGGTGAACGCGGAAGTGCTGCAGTCGGAGATCACCGCCCGCATCAAGGCGCTCGCGGACCTCGCCCACACCCCGCTGTTCTTCGGCCGTCTCGACTACGCGGACGGCGCCGAAGCCGGTCACCGCTTCTACATCGGCCGCCGCCACGTGCACGACGCGGACGGCGACCCCATGGTCGTCGACTGGCGCGCGCCGGTCTCCCAGCCCTTCTACCGGGCCTCCCGCACCGACCCGCAGGACGTCGCGCTGCGTCGCCGCTTCGGCTACACCGGCGGGGAGCTGACCGCCTACGAGGACGAGCACCTCACCGACCCGGACGAGGCGCAGACCTCCAGCAAGCTGCTCCAGCAGGAGATCGAGCGGCCGCGCGTCGGCCCGATGCGCGACATCGTCGCCACCATCCAGCCCGAGCAGGACGAGATCGTCCGCGCCGGGGTCGGCGGCACGGTCTGCGTGCAGGGGGCGCCCGGCACCGGGAAGACCGCCGTCGGCCTGCACCGGGTGGCGTACCTGCTCTACGCGCACCGCGAACGGCTGGCCCGCACCGGCACCCTCGTCATCGGCCCCAACGCGTCCTTCCTGCACTACATCGAGCAGGTGCTGCCCGCCCTGGGCGAGCTGAGCGTCAAGCAGGCCACCGTCGACGACCTGGTCGCCCACGTCCCGGTCAAGGGCACCGACTCGGCGGCCGCCGCCGGCGTCAAGGGCGACGCGCGCATGGCCGAGGTGCTGCGGCGCGCGGTCCGCTCCGGCATCCGGATGCCCACCGAGCCGGTGGTCGTGGTGCGCGGCTCGCGCCGCTGGCGCGTCCCGGCGTACGAACTGGAGGAACTGGTCCGCGAGCTGATGGAGCGTGACATCCGCTACGGCGCCGCCCGCGAGGCGCTGCCGCAGCGGATCGCGCACGCCGTGCTGGTCCGGATGGAGGCGGCCGGGGAGGCCCCCGACGACCGGGTGCAGGACGCGGTCGCGCGCAACACGGCGGTCAAGGCGGCCGTGAAGGAGGCCTGGCCGCCGGTGGACCCGGCGAAGACGGTGCTGCGGCTGCTGTCCGATCCGCAGTTCCTGGCCGAGTGCGCGCAGGGCGTGCTGACCGAGGAGGAGCAGAAGGAGATCCTCTGGGAGAAGCCCGCCCGCTCGGCCGCCTCCGCCAAGTGGTCGGCCGCCGACGCCGTGCTGGTCGACGAGGCCCACGACCTGGTGCACCGCACGGCCTCGCTCGGCCACGTCGTGCTGGACGAGGCCCAGGACCTCTCCCCCATGCAGTACCGGGCGGTGGGCCGCCGCTGCTCCACCGGCTCCGCGACCGTGCTGGGCGACCTCGCCCAGGGCACCACCCCGTGGGCGACGGGGACCTGGGAGGAGGCGCTGGAGCACCTCGGCAAGCCGGGTTCGCGGGTCGAGGAGCTGACCCAGGGCTTCCGCGTCCCGCTGGAGGTCATCGCCTACGCGTCCCGGCTGCTGCCCGAGATCGCACCCGGCCTGAAGGAGGCGACCTCCGTCCGGGAGAACCCGGGCGCCTTCTCGGTGACCGAGGTCCCTGCGGGCGGGCTGACCCCGGCCGTGCTCGACGCCTGCCGGCAGGCCCTGGACCGCGAGGGGTCCATCGGCCTGATCGCCGCCGACGCGCGCGTGCCCGCACTGGCCGAGGCCTTGGCGGCGGCCGGCCTGCCGTACCTGTCACCCGGTGAGGAGACCACGCCCGAGGTCCGCCTCACGCTCGTCCCGGCCTCCCTGGCCAAAGGCCTGGAGTACGACTACGTCGTGCTGGACGAGCCCGCCGCGGTCGTCGACGGCGAGCCCGACGAGCGCACCGGCCTGCGCCGCCTGTACGTCTCGCTGACCCGCGCGGTCTCGGGCCTGGCGGTCCTCCACGCGGCGCCCCTCCCGCAGGCGCTCCGCGCGGCGTGACCCCGCGCCCGCGCGCGCATGCTCATCCGCGGTCGCCGGCGACGGCCGCGAGCAGTGCCGCGCGCAGATGGCCGTCCGCCTCCGCCAGGAGCCGGGCGGCCGTCGGGGCGTCCACGCCACCGAGGACGACGAGGACGGCGTTCTTGACCTCGCCGCCGGCGGCGGTGAGCGCGGCCTCGATCTCCTCGTCGGGCGCGCCGGTGGCCAGGGCCACGATCCGCCGGGACCGGGCGCGCAGCTTGTCGTTGGAGGCGCGCACGTCGACCATCAGGTTCCCGTAGGTCTTGCCCAGCCTGATCATCGTGATCGTCGACAGCATGTTGAGGACGAGTTTCTGCGCCGTGCCCGCCTTCAGCCGGGTCGAGCCGGTGAGGAACTCCGGGCCGGTGAGGACCTCGATGCCGTGGTGGGCCGCGGCGGCCAGCGCGGAGCCCGGGTTGCAGGACAGTCCGACGGTCAGCGCCCCCAGGGCGCGGGCGTGCTCCACGGCGCCGACGGCGTACGGGGTGCGGCCGGAGGCGGAGACGCCGACCACGGTGTCGTCCGGGCCGATCCCGAGGGCGTCCAGGTCGGCGGCGGCCAGTTCCCCGCTGTCCTCGGCGCCCTCGACGGCGTCCACGATCGCCGTGGGCCCGCCCGCGATGAGCCCGCTGACCTGGCCCGGCGCGGTGTTGAAGGTAGGCGGGCACTCGCTGGCGTCGAGCACGCCGAGCCGTCCCGCGGTGCCCGCGCCCGCGTAGACCAGGCGGCCCCCGCGGGCCATGCGCGCGGCGATGCCGTCGACGGCGGCGGCGATGACGGGCAGTTGCCCGGCGACGGCGGCCGGCACGGTGCCGTCCTCGGCGTTCATCAGCCGGGCGATGTCGAGCGTCGGGAGCCGGTCGACCTCGGCGAGCTCGGCACGGAAGGCCTCGGTTCCGAGGTGGTCCAGCTCGCGACGGAGCTCGGCGTGCGTCATTGCGGGTGGTTCCTTCGCGGGCTGTGGCGGTGGGCGAGGGCTTCGTACGAGGCGGACAGGGCCGGGGCCGCGGTGTCGTACGTGCGCTGGGCGACCCCGACGAACAGGCAGTCCACCACCAGCAGCTGGCTGGTGCGGCTGGCCATGGCGGCCGGGCGCAGTTCGCTCTCCCGGCCGCTGGAGGTGAGCAGCACGTGGTCGGCGTACTGGGTGACGGTGCCGTCCACCCGGCCGGTCACGGCGATGGTGGTGGCGCCCCGGTCGAAGGCGGCGCGCAGCGGCTCGACCACGTCGTGGGTGTGGCCGGAGTGCGTGACGGCCACGGCGACGTCGCCCTGGCGCAGCTGGACCGCGTTGGTGAGGGTGAGGTGCGGGTCCGCCAGGGCGTGCGCGACCAGGCCTATCCGCAGCAGCTTCTGCACCAGGTCCTGGGCGACCAGGCTGGACGCCCCGATCCCGTACACGTCGATGCGGCGGGCGGCGGCCAGCGCCGCCACGGCCGCCTCCAGCTGGGCCACGTCCAGCTGGGCGGCGGTGTCGGCCAGGCACCGCTGCTCGTCCAGCGCGAGTTTGGTGACCACGTCGGCCAGCGGGTCGTCCACCGCGATGTCCGGGGTGACGGCGGGCGGTGCCCCCGCCTCCACGCGGGCGGCCAGCGCGGCCAGCGCGAGCCGCAGGTCCCGGTAGCCGGGGTAGCCCAGCACGCGCGCGGTGCGCACCACGGTGGCCTCGCTCGTCCCCGTACGGGCCGCGAGCGCCGTGACGGTCAGCCGGGAGCAGCCCGCCGGATCCGCGGCCACGGCCTCCGCGACCCGCTGCATCGACCGGGTCATGGACGGGGCCATGGTCCTGACCTTGGCGGCCAGCCCACCGGTGTTGAAGGTTTCCTTCATCTTCTCGGCCACGGACGAAAGCTATTTTCACCTCCTGACGACGTCAAGGACGCCTGCGCGGCGGTTGGTCCACAATGGGGGCCATGGATCCTGACGCACCCGGTTCCTCCGCCGGCCTGGAGGCGGCCCTGCACAGCGCCCGCGCGCTCGTCCTCGCCGACCTGACCGCGACCGGCGTCGCCGATGCGCACATCGTCTCGCTCGTCGAGGACGCCGTCTCCCAGCGCCGCTGGTGGGTGGAGCAGTGGCCCGACGGCGCCGCGTTCGTCGCGGGGCTGGTCGCCCAGGACGTCAAGGACGCCCTGCTCGAACGCATGGGCCGCTGGCCGCTCTGCCCTCGCTGCGCCGACCCGCACGCCCTCGACGTGGAGCCCGAACTCGGCCCCGACCCGCACTGGGTGTGCGAGTCGCTCGGCGAGGCCGTCGCCCCCGTGGGCGGCCTGTCCGCGGCCCTCGGCGGGCCCCGCTGACGTGACCGTCTACATCGACCCGCCGACCTGGCCGGGCCACGGCCGCATGTGGTCCCACATGGTGAGCGACACCTCGTACGAGGAGCTCCACGCCTTCGCCGCCGCCATCGGCGCCCCCCGCCGCGCCTTCGACGCCGACCACTACGACGTCCCCAGCGAGCGCTACGCCTCGGCCGTCGCCGCGGGCGCCGTCGAGGTCGGCAGCAAGGAACTGCTGCGCCACCTCACCGAGGCCGGCCTGCGCCGCCCCAAGCGCAGGTCCCCCCAGGGTGGGGCCGGCAGGGCTTAGACCGGCCCCGCTCACAGCGGCTCGCCCTCCAGCCGGCCGGCGGGGAGCCGGCGCCCGCACATCGCCAGGGCCAGGTCCTCGCCGGTGCCCCGCAGTTCCGGGCCGGAACCGTACGACCAGTCCCGGTCGGTGGCCCGCAGCAGCCGGCCTTCGACGGCGACGCCGAAGTGCGCGTGCCCTCCGCCCGCGGTGAGGTCGTCGAGGAGGATGCCGAGGGTCTCCGCCGGGACCCGGCGTCCCGTGCCGAGCGGCACGGTGATGTCCAGCCCGTGGATCACCACGTGGTTGAGCGCGCCGTGGGCACCGCCGCCCGGGGGCTGCCACCGCCCCATCACCTCGGAGCGCAGACAGCCGACCAGTTCCCCGGTGGGCAGTGCGCCGTCCCGCTCGGCGACGGCGTCGGACAGCCGGGTGAAGTCGAAGCCGTGCTCGGCGAGGAGGGCCATGAAGGCCTCCTGCGAGTAGCGCGCCGCCATCGTCATGTGCGCCACGACCTCACGCACCCGCCAGCCCTCGCAGAGCGAGGGGGTGTCCCACCACGCGGCGGGGGCCCCGTCGAGCAGGTCGGCCAGGTCCCTGAACTCGGCCGCGACGGCGGCCTGCACCTGCGTGTCGTCGGTCATCGCTGTCGTACCCCTTCGTCGCGTGTCGCGGGCGGCTCCCCGCACGGACAAGGACCGCCCGCGCGCACCGGAGTCATCGGTTCGCGCCGCGGTCATCGACGGGCGTCGTCCACGTCGCCGGGGGCGAGCAGTTCCAGCTCGGTGGTGAGGTTGCGCCGGGCGGTGGCCTCCCAGCGCCCGTACGCCTCCGGGGTGCGGAACAGCCGGGGCAGCCGCAGGAGCTGGCGCAGGACGTCGGCGCGGCCGGCACGGAAGGCGTCGTCGGGGACGAAGCCGTACTCCTCGCGGACGGCGGCCGCGTACTCGGCGTAGGCGGTGGGGTCGCCGGCGAGGACGGCCAGGTCGGCGTCGCTGAGGACCTCGCCGTCCCGGTCGCCCTCGGCGGGGTGGTGGGTGACGGTGAGCCGGACCAGGCGGGCGACCTCGGCGGTGATCGCGTCCGGGACCCCGGCCTCGGGGAGCGCGCGTTCGGCGAGCCGGGCGCTGCGCTCCTCGTTCTCCGAGCGGTCGGGCCGGTAGACGGCGTCGTGGAACCAGGCGGCGAGCAGCACGGCGTCCGGGTCCTCGGCGTGCCCGGCGAGGGCCTCGACGTGGTCGAGGACGGCGGTGAGGTGGGTGGTGGTGTGGTAGCGGCGGTGCGGCTCGGCCCAGCGGGCGATCAGGTCCTTGCCGTACGGCACCGGGTCGACGGACTCCGTCTGGCAGCGGCGCAGCAGGTCGCACCAGCGGGCGAGGAGGGCGGAGCCGGTTTCGGGTGCGGTGTCAGCCATGAAGGTCATTGTGCGGTACGGGGGGTCGCGGGCACCTGTGGGCATGTGACACCCTAGAGATATGTCTAGACCAATTTTCGAAGTGATCGCGCTCGACGCCGACGACGCCCTCGCGGCCCGGACGGGCGGCGCGGACCGCCTCGAACTGGTCACGGACATGGCCGCGGACGGTCTGACGCCGTCCCGGGAGACCTTCGCCGCCGTCCGGGCTGCGGTGGACATCCCGGTCCGGGTGATGCTGCGGGCCCGCGCCGACTTCGCCGTGGGCGGCACCCGCGGGACGGACGCGCTCTGCGCCGCCGCTGCGGCGCTGCGCGGCGAGGGCGCCGACGAGTTCGTGCTCGGGTTCCTCGACGCGTCGGGCGCGCCGGACCTGGCCGCCGTGCGCCTGCTGGTCGACGCGATCGGTTCCGGTGCCCGCTGGACCTTCCACCGTGCCATCGACCACTCCGCCGACCGGGAAGCCGTGCGCTCGGCGGTGCGCGGGCTGCCCGGACTGGACACCTTCCTCACGGCGGGCTCCGCGCGCGGGGTGGACGCCGGGCTCGCCCATCTGCTGGCGGAGGCGGGCCGTCCCGGCGAGCCCCAGCTCATGGTGGGCGGCGGGCTCCGCGCGGAGCACCTGCCGCGGCTCCTCGCAGGCGGCATCGACGCCTTCCACGTCGGGGGCGCGGTCCGCCCCGGCGGCTGGGCCGGCCCGGTCGACGCGGAGGCGGTGCGCACCTGGCGCGATCTGCTCGACGCACCGGTCGCCGTCCCGTGACCGGGCGGCAGCCGGAAACGCCCGAGGGCGGTACCCCGCGTGGGGTACCGCCCTCGGTCTTCTGCCGTGGTGCGGAGTCCTGATCCCGGAGGATCAGAAGTCCATGTCACCGCCGGGCATGCCGCCGCCGGCCGGCGCAGCGGCCTTCTCCGGCTTGTCGGCGATGACGGCCTCGGTGGTGAGGAAGAGCGCGGCGATGGAGGCCGCGTTCTGCAGCGCGGAGCGCGTGACCTTGGCGGGGTCGATGATGCCCTCGCCGATCAGGTCGACGTACTCGCCCGTGGCGGCGTTGAGGCCGTGGCCCGGGGTCAGGTTGCGCACCTTCTCCACCACGACGCCACCCTCGAGGCCGGCGTTGACGGCGATCTGCTTCAGCGGGGCCTCCAGGGCCAGCTTCACGATCGCGGCACCGGTGGCCTCGTCGCCGTCGAGCTCGAGCTTCTCGAAGACGTTGGACGCCTGGAGCAGGGCCACGCCACCACCGGCGACGATGCCCTCCTCGACGGCGGCCTTGGCGTTGCGCACCGCGTCCTCGATGCGGTGCTTGCGCTCCTTGAGCTCGACCTCGGTGGCGGCACCGGCCTTGATGACGGCCACGCCGCCGGCCAGCTTCGCCAGACGCTCCTGGAGCTTCTCGCGGTCGTAGTCCGAGTCGCTGTTCTCGATCTCGGCACGGATCTGGTTGACGCGGCCCTGGATCTGGTCCTGGTCGCCGGCGCCGTCCACGATCGTGGTCTCGTCCTTGGTGACGACGACCTTGCGGGCGCGGCCGAGCAGGTCGAGACCGGCGTTCTCCAGCTTGAGGCCGACCTCCTCGGAGATGACGGTGCCACCGGTGAGGATGGCGATGTCACCGAGCATGGCCTTGCGACGGTCGCCGAAGCCCGGGGCCTTGACCGCGACGGACTTGAAGGTGCCGCGGATCTTGTTGACGACCAGGGTCGACAGCGCCTCGCCGTCGACGTCCTCGGCGATGATCAGCAGCGGCTTGCCGGACTGCATGACCTTCTCCAGCAGCGGGAGCAGGTCCTTGACCGAGGAGATCTTGGAGTTGACGATCAGGATGTACGGGTCGTCGAAGGACGTCTCCATACGCTCCAGGTCGGTGGCGAAGTACGCCGAGATGTAGCCCTTGTCGAAGCGCATGCCCTCGGTGAGCTCCAGCTCCAGACCGAAGGTCTGGGACTCCTCGACGGTGATGACGCCTTCCTTGCCGACCTTGTCCATCGCCTCGGCGATGAGCTCGCCGATCTGCGGGTCGGCGGCGGAGATGGAGGCGGTGGAGGCGATCTGCTCCTTGGTCTCCACGTCCTTCGCCTGCTCCAGCAGGGCGGCGGAGACGGCCTCGACGGCCTTCTCGATGCCGCGCTTGAGCGCCATCGGGTTGGCGCCGGCGGCGACGTTGCGCAGGCCCTCGCGGACCAGCGCCTGGGCGAGGACGGTCGCGGTCGTCGTGCCGTCACCGGCGACGTCGTCCGTCTTCTTCGCGACCTCCTTGACCAGCTCGGCGCCGATCTTCTCGTACGGGTCCTCGAGCTCGATCTCCTTGGCGATGGACACACCATCGTTGGTGATCGTGGGGGCGCCCCACTTCTTCTCGAGGACGACGTTGCGGCCCTTGGGGCCAAGGGTGACCTTGACGGCGTCGGCGAGCTGGTTCATCCCGCGCTCGAGACCGCGCCGTGCCTCCTCGTCGAACGCGATGATCTTGGCCATGTGAAGTGGTCCTCCCGGACTTGGGGTCCCCCCGCGGCGCAGGGCTGCGGGGAAGGATTACTCCAGGACCGTGCCGGCGCCCGCGACGGACGGCCTGCCCTCCCACCGGTTCCTTTACGGCGGTGGAGCGGGCCTCACCCACTCGGTCCTTTGTCACTCTCAACGTCAGAGTGCTAACGCCAATGATTAGCACTCGCCCCAGGAGAGTGCAAGCCGCTTGGCCGGGACCGTGGACAACCCGCAGGTCGGGTCCGCGGCCGCCCCGGACAGCACGAAGGCCCGCCCCCGTGTGGGGGGCGGGCCTCGACGCGTACGTTTGAGCGGCCGTACGCGAAAGTGCTCCGTGGCCGATGCGCGGCGCGTCAGCCGGCTGCGAGACGGACCATGTCCGCCTGCGGCCCCTTCTGGCCCTGCGAGATCTCGAACTCGACCCGCTGACCTTCCTCGAGGGTGCGGTAGCCGTCCATCTGGATCGCGCTGTAGTGCACGAAGACGTCCGCACCACCGTCGACCGCGATGAAGCCGTAGCCCTTCTCCGCGTTGAACCACTTGACGGTGCCCTGAGCCATTCCTAACTCCCCTATTGCTGGCCCTTCGCAGACCCGCACCTCGCGGACCCGGGTCAGACCTCACCCCCTACAGCCAAGGGGGCGTGCGCCGGAACGCGTCGACCGCGGCTGAATGTATCTGCCCGGACGCTGTCTGCAACAGGTCAATCGGACGAGAATTCCGGGCACAGGGAATCGGAAGAAGAGCCTGATCGGCGAATAATCCGGGGCAACTCGGACCGGACATAAGCGGCCAACGCGACAAACGCGACGTGAATTTGGCGATAAATCGTCGACAAGGCCACCCCGGGGAAGAGGGGTTGCGCAGAGCGTTGCAGGGAGTTGCGAGCCGTCGAAGGCAACTGTACAGGCCTTCAACTACCGCTCAAGCACACAGGGGTGCCGGGTGGTCCCCGGCACCCCTGTCGCCCGCGGGCCGTGCGGTTCAGCAGCCTCCGGCGACCGCCGGGATGATCGAGACGGACGCGCCCTCGCCCACCGTGGTCTGCAGACCCTCGGAGAAGCGGACGTCGTCGTCGTTGACGTAGACGTTCACGAAACGGCGCAGCTTGCCCGTGTCGTCCAGGACCCGCGCGGAGATGCCGGGGTGGCTCTGCTCCAGCGAGTGAATGACCTCGGCCAGGGTGCCGCCCTCGGCGGGGACCTCGGCACGGCCGCCGGTGTAGGTGCGGAGGATGGTCGGGATGCGGACGGTAGCGCTCATGATGCTGGGTTCACCTTCAGTCTGGGTCGGCCGGTGCGGTCGGGGTCAGCCGGCCAGGCCGGCGGCGCGGAACGCGTCGAGGCTCGGGCGGATGGTGGCCGTGGGGCGGGAGGTCGGGGCGACGGCGTCCAGCGTCTTGAGGCCGTCACCGGTGTTGAGGACGACGGTCTCACCGGCCGGGTCGAGCTGCCCGTTCTCGATGAGCTTGCGCAGCACGCCGACCGTCACGCCGCCGGCCGTCTCGGCGAAGATCCCCTCGGTCCGGGCGAGCAGCTTGATGGCGTCCACCACCTGCTCGTCGGTGACGTCCTCGACGGCGCCGCCCGTGCGACGGGCGATGTCCAGCACGTACGGGCCGTCGGCCGGGTTGCCGATGGCCAGCGACTTGGCGATCGTGTTCGGCTTCTGCGGGCGCACCACGTCGTGGCCGGCCTTGAAGGCGGTCGAGACCGGGGAGCAGCCCTCGGCCTGCGCGCCGTAGATGCGGTAGGGCTTCTCCTCCACCAGGCCGAGCTTGATCAGCTCGCGCAGCCCCTTGTCGATCTTCGTCAGCTGCGAGCCCGAGGCGATCGGGATGACGATGTTGTCCGGCAGGCGCCAGCCCAGCTGCTCGCAGATCTCGTACGCGAGCGTCTTGGAGCCCTCGCCGTAGTAGGGGCGCAGGTTGACGTTGACGAAGCCCCAGCCCTCGCCGATCGGGTCGCCGATCAGCTCGCTGCAGAAGCGGTTGACGTCGTCGTAGGTACCCTCGATGCCGACCAGCTCGCCACCGTAGACCGCGGCCATGACGACCTTGCCCTCCTCCAGGTCGTGCGGGATGAACACGCACGAGCGGAAGCCGGCCCGGGCGGCCGCGGCGCCCACGGCGCCGGCCAGGTTGCCGGTGGAGGAGCAGGACAGGGTGGTGAGGCCGAAGGTGCGGGCGGCCTCCAGGGCGATGGCGACGACCCGGTCCTTGAAGGAGTGGGTCGGGTTGCCGGAGTCGTCCTTGATGTGCAGGCCGCCGGTGACGCCCAGTTCGCGGGCGAGGTTGTCGGCCTTGACCAGCTTGGTGAAGCCCGGGTTGAGGTTGGGCTTGGAGGCCACGTCCGCGGGGACGGGCAGCAGCGGCGCGTACCGCCAGATGTTGTCCGGCCCGGACTCGATCCGCTTGCGGAGGGTCTCGGGGTCGCCGCCCGGGAGGTCGTACGCCACTTCGAGCGGCCCGAAACAGACCTCGCAGGCGAAGATGGGTTCCAGCGGGAAGCGCTCACCGCACTCGCGGCAGGAGAGCGCGGACGCGGGGCCGAAGGCGGAATCGGTGGACGCGGGTGCAACGGTCTGCGCAGCCATGTCAGGCGAGGCCCTTTCTCCTCATCTTCCTCACGGCGCATTTCGCCGCGAGACGGAATTGGCACCTTCCCCACCTGGACCTCGCGGTCGGCGGGAGGGTTGCCGGGGCTTCAACGGGCCGTTCCCTCTGCCCCTCTGGATGAGCGGTATGGCACCGGGCGCAGGGCCCGGGCATTTGTCGGACGGGGCGCGATCACCGCGGACATACGATGGTCATGCCTCGTGTTCAAGACTGTAACCGACGACCTCGAACCTGGTCATGGGCCGTCCGTCCTGCGAGACGGGCAGAAACGGAGCAACCCGGTGCTCGACGAGGTGGCCGGCTGGCTGCAGCGGCGGTCCTGGACCGCCGACCACAGGCCGCTGCCGCAACTGCTCGCCGCCAAGCGCGCCGCGGGCGCGCGCGGCACGGTCAGCGTCGTGCTGCCCGCCCTCGACGAGGAGGCCACGGTCGGGGCGATCGTCGGGACGATCCGCCGCGAGCTGATGAGCGAGGCCGTGCCGCTGGTCGACGAACTCGTCGTGCTGGACTCCGGGTCGACCGACCGCACGGCGGAGGTCGCCGCGGCCGCGGGTGCGGTCGTCGTCCACCGGGACGAGGTGCTCCCGCGGCTGCCCGCGCTGCCCGGCAAGGGCGAGGTCCTGTGGCGCTCGCTGCTCGTGACGCGCGGGGAGATCGTCTGCTTCGTCGACTCCGACCTGCGCGAGTTCGACGCGCGGTTCGTGTCGGGGATCGTCGGGCCGCTGCTCACGGACCCGGACGTGCAGCTGGTCAAGGCGATGTACGACCGGCCCCTGGAGACCGGCGGCACGGTGGTCCCGGCCGGCGGGGGCCGGGTGACGGAGCTGGTCGCGCGGCCGCTGCTCAACCTGCACTGGCCGCAGCTGGCGGGGTTCGTCCAGCCGCTGGGCGGCGAGTACGCGGCGCGCCGCTCGCTGCTGGAGCGGCTGCCGTTCCCCGTCGGGTACGGGGTCGAGCTCGGGCTGCTGGTGGACGCGCTCAACACGGTCGGGCTCGACGCGCTGGCCCAGGTCGACGTGGGGGTCCGGCACCACCGGCACCAGGACGGCCAGGCACTGGGCCGCATGGCCGCGGCGATCTACCGGACGGCGCAGATCCGCCTGGCCCGGGGCCATCTCGTGCGGCCCGTCCTCACGCAGTTCGACCGCTCCCCGGACGGCGGTTTCGAGCCCCGCGTCCACGAGGTCGCGACGGATGAGCGCCCCCCGATGCGGACGGTCCCCGAATACGCCCACCGCGCGGTGGCGTAGGCCTCCGGCCCGGTAGCGGGCAGTCGTCCCGCGGGGCATGGGGGTCCCCCCGGCCGAAGGCTGGGGGGACCCCCATGCCCCGCGGGACGACTGCCCGCTACCGGGC
>NZ_JARAVK010000022.1:0-59558 GCF_033792765.1 Streptomyces sp. PA03-6a
CTGCTGCGTTGTGTACATACCGGGGCTCTTTGTTCTCGGCCGGCGGGTGCGGGCCAAGCACCTGGCGGTGCTCCTGGGGCCGGACCTGGCCCGGGTGCGGGCGGAGGGGAAGCGTAGCGGATAGGACCTGGGCCCGGGCCCCCGACGGAGGGGCGGGCACCACGGCGACGGACGACAAGGAGCCGCATGCGGACGCACCTCCGGGAAAGACCAACGGTCCAGCCACGCAAGCTCATCAGTGCAGGACACAGCGGCCGCTGACGCGCTGCTCCCCCGTCTCGACGGGAGAGGCGCTGCAGATGAGGAGGCCATCGTGACAGTCATATCCGTTCCCCAGGCCTTCAACGAGGAAGAGCTCTTCGTCGACCTCGAGTCGATCTTCGGGCAACCGCTCTTCCTGAAGTGCGAGGGCTTCAACTTCGCCGGTTCGATCAAGCTCAAAGCCGCGACCGAGATGGTGGAGACCGCCGAGCGGGAGGGGATCCTGACTCCGGAGTCGATCCTGGTCGAGTCCTCGTCCGGCAACCTGGGCGTGGCCCTGAGCATGATCGCCGCCAGCAAGGGCTACCGGTTCCTGTGCGTCACCGACGCACGGTGCAACCTGTCGACCCGGCTCCTGATGAAGGCCCTGGGCAGCCAGGTGCACATCATCTCGGGCCCCGACGCCCACGGCGGCTACCTCGGCGCGCGGCTGGACTTCGTCCGCGCGCTGTGCGCCTCGGACGACCGGTACGTGTGGCTCAGCCAGTACACCAACCCGGGCAACTGGAGGGCGCACTACCGGACGACCGCTCCGGAGATCGCACGGCAGTTCCCCGAGGTCGACGTCGTGTTCGTCGGGGCCGGCACCACGGGAACGCTGATGGGCTGCGCCCGCTGGTTCCGTGAGTGGTCCCGGCCGGTGAAGGTCGTCGCGGTGGACAGCGTCGGCTCCGTGACGTTCGGCGGGGCCCCGGGCCGGCGGATGATCCCCGGGCTGGGCATGAGCGTCCACCCGCCGCTGCTCGACGAGTCCTTCGTCGACGAGGTCGTCCTGGTCGAGGAGGCGGACACCATCCGCGCCTGCCACCGGCTGGCCCGCCGCGGCTTCCTGTTCGGCGGCTCGACGGGCACCGTGGTCAGCGGCGCGATGAGCTGGCTCGAGAAGAACGGCGCCCCCGGCCTCACCTCGGTGGCGATCGCGCCGGACCTCGGCGAGCGCTACCTCGACACGATCTACCAGAGCAACTGGCTGCAGGACCTGTACGGCGAGGACGTCCTCGAACCCGACGAGCGGGCCGACACGTCCTGGGCCGACCCCGCCTGGGCGGCGGCTGCCGAAGCCGCGTGGGCCAACACCCCCGCGGCACCCCCCGCCGAACCCGAACCCGAACCGGCGAGGACGCAGTCGGTCTCACCCGACGGTCAACTGCACTGACGGCCGGGCGGTGACGCCGCCCCCCGTCGAACGCGTGCTGCTGCGGCGGTCCCCGACCGCCGCAGCAGCACGTGCGCGTCAGATCGGGTTCCGCAAGAGGCATTCGGGCCGCCCGCACTGAGTAGATCCGCCGCGCGGAAATGAGCACGCGTGCTCATCCCCCGCCCAGGAGCATCGCCGTAGCCTCGTGAGCACGGTCGGTAACGACACCTGGGACCAAGGGGGAACCTACGATGATCCGCCGCGCCGCCACCGCTCTGGCACTCTCCGCCGCCTCTCTGCTGATCGCCGCGGGGGTCGTCACCGCCACCGGCCCGCAGTCCCAGGCCTCGACCGAAGCCTGGGTCGGACCCGGCGTCGTCAAGGCATGGGTCGGCCCCGGAGCCGCCACCCAGGCCTGGGTCGGACCCGGCGTCGTCAAGGCATGGGTCGGCCCCGGAGCCGCCACCGAAGCCTGGGTCGGCCCCGGCGTCGTCGAAGCCTGATCCGGTCCGGGCGGCACCGGGGGCCGGATGACGCGCCGGTCCGCACGACGTGAAGGCGGGCGCCGTCGACGGCGCCCGCATCCCCGTCCGGAACCGGCGCCCCCGGCCCAACACGCCCTTACATGGCAAGCGTTACCGGTGGTATGTCATGCGCATGACTACCTCTCGAAGCGCTCGCTTCGTCTCCCTGCCCCGCGCAGGCGCGGTGGCGGCCGCGGTCCTCGCGGTGACCGTTCCCGGGCTGCCACCGGCGGCCGGCGCGCCTGCGCCCGCCGGGGCCGCCGTCGCTGCCGCCCCCGGCGGCACCCTCTCCGTACAGAGCGCCGTGAACGGCCTCAACGCCTCCGACAGCGGCGGCACCGTGGCGCTGCACCGGCCCAAGGGCAACGAGGACCGGCAGCAGTGGACGGCGGTCGCCGTGTCCGGAGGGCAGGAACTGCGCAGCACCGACGACGCGAGCCACTGCCTCGGGCGTTCCGGCTCCGACGCGGCGATCGTGGCGTGCGGCGGCGCGAGCGCGGCCTGGGAGATCACGGCGGCCGGCGACGGTACCTACGCCCTCACCGTGCCCGGCACATCCGACCGCCTCACCCTGGGCGAGGCGCCGGGCGGGGGCGTGTACCCCGAGCGGCCGCGCGTGGGCGCCGCGGGCCCGCTGTCCCGGTGGTACCTCACACCCACCCCGCTCCCCCGGGCCGCCATGCCGCCCGCCGACCAGCGCACCCTTGACCAGGTCACCTTCCTGACCGCGCACAACGCCTACGCCAACGGCGTCGACGGCGGCTTCGCCCCGCCCTTCGTGAACCTCTTCCCCAACCAGTCGCGCGGCATCTCGCAGCAACTCGACGACGGCGTCCGCGGCTTCATGATGGACATCCACCAGACCCCGGACGGCGCGATCCTCTGCCACAACAGCTGCACGCTGGTCAGCCGTCCCGTCGCCCTCTGGGTGGACCTGCAGCGGATGGTCGACTTCCTCCGGCAGCACCCGGGGCAGTTCGTCACCGTCTTCCTGGAGGACTACGTCTCCCCCGAGGTGCTGCGCTCCGAGCTCTCCCGGGTGAACGGTCTGTACGACGTCCTGTACCGCCCCGACCAGGACGGCGTACGGGAGCACGGCTGGCCCACCATGGCCGACCTGGCCGCGCGCGACAAGCAGATGATGATCTTCACCGACCGGACCCGCGGCTCCGACACCGGCCTTAAGCGCGACAGCTTCGGCGTGCAGTACCAGCAGGAGTGGACCGTGGAGAACTACTGGTCGATGGGCTCCGGCGCGAGCACCTCCGACTGGTCCTGCTACAGCCGCTGGTACGGCGCCGGGGTCAACGTCCCGCTCACCCGCGAGGAGCCCGGTTTCCGGCCGCTGTTCGTCATGAACCACTTCCGGGACACGACCATCGCCGGCACCGCGTCCACCGACAACGGCAAGCTGCTCAACCGCACCCAGAACTTCTGCGAGCCCGCGGCCCGCAAGAAGCCGACGTACGTGGCCGTCGACCGCTACGACCTCGGCTCGCCGAAGAGCGCGGTCGACCAGCTCAACACCTACACCGTGGTGCCGTAGCCGTGGCCGCGACGTTACCGCGCCGGCCCCTCACGGCCGTGGCCGCCGCGCTCGTCACCCTCATCGGCCTGCTCACCCCCACGAC
This sequence comes from Streptomyces sp. PA03-6a, assembly GCF_033792765.1. Taxonomy (NCBI): domain Bacteria; kingdom Bacillati; phylum Actinomycetota; class Actinomycetes; order Kitasatosporales; family Streptomycetaceae; genus Streptomyces; species Streptomyces sp. PA03-6a. The sequence continues at coordinate 3,555 of NZ_JARAVK010000022.1, forward strand.
CGCGCTCGCGCGGGACCCGGAGCCCTCGGCCCCCGCCGCCCCCGCGGCGCCGGCCACCGCACTCGCCGCGTCCTGGACCCCGCCGCTCAGCACCCGCGGGCGTTACGTCGTCGACGCCGAAGGCAACCGCTTCAAGCTCACGTCCGGCAACTGGCACGGCGCCAGCGGCACCTGGAACGGCTCGGGCGATCCGGCCGACCCCGCGAACCACCACGCGGGCGAGGACTCCGGCCGCATGCCGCTCGGCCTCGACCGGGCGCCGATCGCCGAGATCCTCTCCGGCTTCGCCGAACTCGGCATCAACAGCGTCCGGCTGCCGTTCTCCGGCGAGATGATCCACGACACCGTCCCCGTCACCGACGCGGCCGTCGCCGCCAACCCCCAACTGCGCGGCAGGACACCGCTGCAGGTGTACGACGCCGTGGTCGCCGCCCTCACTGACGCGGGCTTCGCCGTCATCCTCAACAACCACACCAACACCACCCGCTGGTGCTGCGGCGTGGACGGCAACGAGCGCTGGAACGCCTCGCAGTCCACCGGCACCTGGGAGGACGACTGGCTGTCCATGGTCCGCCGCTACCGCGACAACAAGCGCGTCGTCGGCGCCGACCTGTACAACGAGGTGCGCCGTTCGGTCTGGGACGACCCCAACTGGGGCCTCGGGGACGACCACGACTGGTTCGCCGCCTCGCAGCACCTGGGCGACCGCATCCTCCAGGAGGCCAACCCCGACCTGCTGGTCATCGTCGAGGGCATCAACTGGACGGGCCTGCCCGTCGACGGCCTCCCCCACGACCGCCCCACCCTCGAGCCCGTCCAGCGGCTGTCCCACACCCTCGTCCGGTCCGGGAAGCTGGTGTACTCCGCGCACTTCTACGGCTACACCGGCCCTCGCCACAGCGGCGCCACCGGCATCGGCGAGACCCACGACCCGCGCTACAGCGACCTCGGGCGCGACGAGCTGTTCGCGGAGCTGCGCCGGCAGGCCTTCTATGTGTCGTCGGACACCGGCCGGCACTACACGGCACCGCTGTGGATCAGCGAGTTCGGCGTCGGTGGCCGGGACGAGACCAACGAGAAGTCCCGCGCATGGTTTGCCAACTTCACCGACTTCCTGATCCAGACCGACGCCGACTTCGCCTACTGGCCGCTGGTGGGCTGGCACGAGAACCGCCACGGCAACGGCTGGGCGCTCCTGCACTGGGACGCCGCCGGCCACCGGATGGGCCTGTACGACGGCGACGACTGGCGGGCCTCCGCCTGGTCCCGGCTCGTCGGCAGCCCCGGCCGCACCGGGTACGTGGCCCCCGCCGACCGCTGGTCGATGCTCAGCCCGGACCACGGCGACTTCGTGCAGAGCCTGCGCATGCGGGCCCGTCCCGACTGGGACCCCGGCGCACGCAAGGCGGCGTGCCCGGACGGGCAGCGGCTGATCGGACTGGCCCACACCGGCAACCGCGGCCTGTGCACCGACACCGGAGCCGGGGACCTGTGGGCGTCCTCGGGCGCGTACCAGGTCGTCACGGACGAGCGGTACGTCCCGTCGGGCGGGGACTGGGCGTCGGGCTACACCAAGCTGCAGTGCCCGGCCGGTTCGTTCCTCGTCGGCTACGCCGTCCGCGGCGCCGCCGTCTCCAGCGCGCTGTGCGCCACCGCGGGCACGGCCCTGGGCGGCGGCGGGCGCACCGTGTGGTTCGACCGGGGCGACAACCGTCCCGCGTCGGGTGCCGGCGGGGACTTCGGTCACGGCAGCTACAAGGGCCAGTGCGCGGAGGACGAGTACGCGGCGGGCATCGCCTACACCGGCCGCTTCGGTTCCTCCCGCACGCCGGACGCGCTGTACTGCCGGTCGCTTCCGTAGGGGCGGGTCCGTGCCGCCGCCCACCGCGCCCCTGTGGCGGTGGGCGGCGGCACGGGGCCCGGTCAGCTGCCCGGGACGGTGTCGGTGAAGACGGTGCCCGCGGTGCGGTAGGCGGCCACCTTCGCGGCGACCTGGGCCGGGGTCAGCACCTGGTCCTTGACGAAGTAGACGTAGTCCACCTGCTGGTCGTAGGAGCGCGAGGTGCTGCCCGTCTGGCCGGCGAGGTCGATGAGCCAGTGGTTGAAGTCGATCCACTGGCCGGTCTCGGGCAGGTAGGGCTCGCCGTGGGTGCCGAAGACCTGGCCGTCGATGTAGTAGGTGATGGCGTTGTTGTCGATGGTGAACTGCAGGTCGTGCCAGCCGTCGTAGCTCTGGCGGTTCTCCGAGTGGGTGTTGACAGCGTTCCACGGGTCCGGGTTGTAGGTCTCCCAGGACGTCGTGTACATGATGTTGCTCGGCTCGCCCCAGCCGCCGTTGGGCAGGTACTCGAAGTCCTGCTCGCTGTAGTTCGGGTCCATCGGGGCGTTGAGCGGCGTGAAGGCGAAGAAGGTCTGCACGACGTGGTCCCCGTCGGGGCCGCCGGTCGGGGTGTCGTCGAAGCGCACCCGGGCGGCGTAGGTGCCGTTGCGGAACTTGCGGGCGCTGGTCTGGATCTCGCTCTCCTTGGTGCCGGCGGCGGTGCCGTCGGTGGTGAGGCGCAGGTTCATGACCTTGTTGCTTCCGGTGCCCGCCACGAAGGTGACGTCCTGCGGGGACCAGGTGGCGCCCGGCACGCCGGGACCGCCCTGCCCCGACTTCACGGTCCAGCCGTGGCTCTGCAGCGCGGGGTCGCTGCTCGAGGTGTAGCTGAAGTCGTCGAAGAGCGCGGGTGCGTTGGGGTCGGTGGGCGGCGTGGTCGGCGGATCCGTGGGCGGCGTCGTGGGGTCGTTGCCGGCGGGCGCGGTGCCCCAGACGACCGAGCCGCCGCGCTGCACGGTGACCTTGTCCCAGTCCGCGTACGACGTCTGGGAGCCGTTGAACGAGTAGTCGTCGGACTGGGTCAGGCGCTGCCAGTCCGCGCGGTAGAAGCGCAGCTGCATGTCGCCGGTGTTCTGCCCGGGGGCGAGCGATCCCGCGCCGGAGGTGAAGCCGATCTCCAGGTAACGGTCGGCGGTGGCGGTGGGGTTGGCGAGGGTGCCGAAGGTACCGGTGATGTTGGCGCACCCCTTGACCGCCCAGGAGCACGCGAAGCGGTACGCGGTGGTGGGGCTGTCGGCCTTGAAGTAGTAGCGCAGGGTCACCTCGCCGAGCGGGACGGACGAGGTGCCCCGGTTGGTGATCTCCAACCAGGGCTCGGTCTGGTCCGCGGTGGCCCCGGACGCGCTCGTCCGGTACTGCGCGGTGAGCGTGGCCGCCGCGGCGGAAGCGGGCAGCGCGACGAGCCCGGCGCAGGCGAGACCCGCCGTCGCGCAGGCGGCCACGGCGGTGCGGACCCGGGCGGTGGTGCGGAACGGTCCTGACATGGGGACCCCTTCCAGTCGGGTGGAGCGCGTGGGGGAGGGCTTACCACTTGGCAACTGGTCTTCCACTGGTAAGGGAAGGTGGCATAGACCAGATGAGGGGTCAAGCCCCGTAACAGGAAGGGAATTCGAGACGTCGGCGGCCCAAGCGACAGCGGAAGGCTGGAGAACTGGTCAGCAACTGGATAGCCTCGGGCACACGGCATTGCACGGCCATGGAGAAGGGCGGGCGCATGACGGGTGAGGCACCGCGGTCACCGCTGAAACGGGAACGGGTCCGCGACCACCTCCTGGAACTCGTCGAGTCCCAGGCACCGGGCACCCCGATCCCCTCGGAGCGCGCCCTGTGCGAGCGGCTCGACGTCTCGCGCCCCACCGTGCGCTCGGCCGTCGACGAACTGGTCACCACCGGCCTGCTCGTCCGGCGCCACGGGAGCGGCATGTTCGTCGCCCCCGCGAAGATCACCCAGGAACTCGCCCAGGGGGAGAACGCCTTCAGCCTGCCGCAGGCCTCCGGCCACTGGCTCAGCCGCGTCCTGGAGTTCGCCACGGTACGGGCCGGCGCCCGCGTCGGCCGCAAGCTCCGCGTGTCGCCCGCCGCCGAGATCGTCTACATCGCCCGCCTCCGCCTCGTCGACGGCGAGCCGATGGCCGTCGAGTACCTGCACGTACCGGCCGACCTGGTGCCGGGGCTGCGCGCCGCCGACATGGAGTCCGGGGACTTCTACGCGTACCTGCGCGAGCGGCACGGCGTCCACGTGCACGAGGCCGTCCAGTCCATCGAACCCACCGTCGCCAACGAGGAGGAGGCCCGGCTGCTGCACGTGCCGGTGCTCTCCCCCGCGCTCCTCTTCGACCGCCTCACCAGTGACGCCGCCGGCCGCCCCGTGGAGTACGTGCACTCCCTCTACCGCGGCGACCGCTACCGCATCGTCTCGCGCCTCTCCCTCGCCGACTCCGCGCCCGCGGGCCGGCCCGTTCCGGCGGGACACCACCCGGGCATGCCCCCCGACGAACGCGCCGCCCCGGCCGGCACGCTCGCCCACGTGGTGGGGGACGTACAGCCCCGCGGATGAGGGCCCGCAACCCGTACACATGTGCGGCCCTCAACCCCTATGATCACTCCGCTCCCGTGTCCACCGGAGCCGCGCACGACCCGAGACAGGCCATCCACGATGTCCAGCAAGCCCCCCAAATCCCCTTTGCTGCCCGCCCGCTGCGCGCAGGCGGCGATAGCCGCGGCCGCCGTCCTGGACGTGTTCCGGGCGGTGGCCCTCCAGGACCGCCGCCTGCATCCGACCGATGCGACGCGGCACACCTCCGGCCTGGTCTCCCAGGTCTTCGTGTACCTGATGACACTGACCGTCGTCCTCTTCCTCGTGTGGCTCGCCCGGTCCCGGCGCAATGCCCTGGCGCTGTCCCCGCAGGCACCACTCCCGGGCGGAGGCTGGCTGATCGGGGCGTGGTTCGTCCCGGTGGTGAACCTCTTCGTGCCCCGGCGGTTCGTCCTCGACATCGGACGTGCGAGTTCCCCGTCATGGAACCCGAAACGCGACTCGACGCTGGTGAACCTCTGGTGGGCGGCCTGGATCGGGCACGGAATCGTCCTCTCGCTGGCCACCCAAGCCGCCCCGGGCTCGCGGTCCGCCCTGGCGGTCGCGGAAGCGCTCATGATCGCCGCGGCCGTGCTGCTGGGCATCCTCATCGAGCGCATTACCACGCTCCAGAGCGCCGCGCTGGGCACCTCGGTTCCCCTCTCCCCCGTCACGCAGTCATGAGGCAGGCTGCACCCATGACCGGCTACGACATAGTGCGGGTCTTCTGCGGACCCGACGGCGGCCACGGCGACCGGCTGGCCGTGGTGCGTGACGGAAGCACCGTCACCGACGACCAGGACCGCGTCGCGTTCGCCCGGCGATCGGGCTTCGCCGAGACCGTGTTCGTGGACGACCCCGAGCGGGGCATCATCGACATCCGCTCGGCGGACGGACGGCTGCCCTTCGCCGGCTCCCCCTGCATGGGCACCGCCTGGCTGCTGGACGCCCCCGAACTGATCACCCCGGCGGGGGTCGTGGGCGTGCGCCTCGACGGCGAGTTCACGTGGCTGGAGGCCAGCCCCGCCTGGGCCCCGCACCGCACCCTGCGGCAGTACGACTCGCCGGAGGAAGTGGACGACCTGCCCGTACCGCCGCCCGGCGAGTGGGTCTACGCCTGGGCCTGGGAGGACGAGGCCGCCGGACGCGTCCGCGCCCGCGGCTTCCCGGGCCGTGGCGACGGCGTCGACGAGGTCGAGGCCACCGGCTCGGCGGCGCTGCTGCTCACCGACCGCCTCGACCGCTCCCTCAACATCGCCCAGGGCCGCGGCTCCCAGATCCTCACCGCCCCCGCACCGGACGGCCTGGTCGAACTCGGCGGCCGCGTCCACCTTGAGCGCGCCGTCCCCGGCACCCCCACACGCACCCGCCCCGCGATCACCCTCGGCACACCGACCTCGTCCCGCCGCCGTATCCATCTGCTCGACCTCTGACCCATGGCCGGGGACCGGGCGGTGGATCTCCTTCCGGACGACAGGCACGACCCCGAGATCCGGGTTCGAACGTCTTCCGTCAGCGAAGGGGGAAGCCGTCCGTCCCGCCGAGCCGGCGGATCTCGTCGAGCGGGAACGGGGTCTGCCTGCTCCGACGCTGGAAGGAGAGGTTGAAGTCGGAGATCACCGCGGCGACCGGCGAGTGCCGGGCGAGGATCGCCGTGGCCACCTCCGGGATTCCCGTGGGGCGTTTGCCCTCCGCATAGGCGCGCACCAGTGCGTAGCGGCCCTCCCGGTCCTCCCTCCGGAATCCGTACAGGGCGGTGACCAGCCAGTTCACCAGGTATGTGGCGGTGTAACAGCGGTCGTAGACCTGATTTCGGTCGAAGAAGTCGGCTTCCTCCTGCGACAGTTCGAACCCGGAGGACATCGCGAGGCCGTAGTCCGCGAAGTACAGCCGCCGGCCATCGGTCAGGATGTTCTCGAAGTGCGCGTCGAAGTGCAGGAGCCCGTGGCCGTTCATGAACGAGATCCCGGCCGCCAGTTCCCTCTCCACCATGGCGCAGGCCCGGTCGGCGGTCTCGTCCCCCGCTTCGACCTGGGTGCCCAGCCACTGGTGCAGGTTCTGCGGGATGTACTCCAGGAAGAGCGCGACGCTCGCCGAGGACTGCCGGAACGCCTCGATCCGGCGGCGCACCTGCGGTGCGCCGCCCCAGTAGGCGACGGCCCTTTCGATGTCGGCCAGTTCCTCGGGCAGGGGCGTCGAGTCCGGCAGCACCCGCCAGTGGTACATCAGGGGGAAGCCCTCGTGTTCCCCCGCGAGCACCCAGTTGGTCGTCATGGTGTGCACGGCGAGCTCGCGCCAGGCCCCGAAGCCCGGCCCGCCGATGGTGCCGACGCCGTACTGGCAGAAGACGGGCATCTCGAACAGATTCGCCGTGGACCGGACGTGCTCGGGTTGCCTCTCCAGATCGGTGAGGGGCACCCGCTTGACGAAGACCGGGGTTCCGGCGACCTCCAGCAGGGCCGCCTTCCCGCCGATACCGGATCCGAGCGGCACGGCCGTGTCGACGAGCTCGCGCAGGGCGCGGTCACTGCGCAGGGCCAGGGAGGTGGAGACGGCACCATGGGCGGTCAGGCGCCCACCGCGCGACATGTCGGGGCACTTCACTGCGGCCTCCACCGTCAACTCCCGCCGAGCGCAACGACCGCACTCTATGTCACGCTCGACGACGGAATCCGGGGGAGGGCCGCCCCCGGCGGACCGCCGCCGGGGAAAGTCCCTGGCCCCGGCGTTCCGCTCCGTCGCATGATGCGCGCATGGCCGAACGGTTGCGGGACAGCGCATGGCAGTACGTCGCGGGGATCGTGCCCGTCGAGGACCTGCCCATGCTGGCGGCGCACGCGCTCGTGGACGGCGACGATTCGCCGGCACTGCGGGAGCTCGCCGGGCTGTCGCGCCGCGAGGACGCGGACGTGATCCGTGAGCTGTACGGACGGGCACTGAGCGAGCTGGACATCCCGGTTCCGGACGAGGAGACCGCCGGCCGGCGGGTGCTCCTCGACCGTGCGCGGGCGCTCGTCCGGGGTGAGTTGACCGCGGTCGAGGTGGCATGCGGGCTCTACGCGGCCACGGCGAACACCCCGGAGGAGACGCACTTCCTCGACACCGCTGCCATGTACAGCGAGTGGCTCCTCCCCGCCCTCCTGCCCGGCTGGGAACGAGAGCTGCGCGCCGCCGCCCTCAGCCTGGTGACGTCCGCCGGGCGGCCGTAACTGCGGGGCCGGCTACGGCCGTCGGACGTACAGCATGTGGCCCAGCGCCAGCACGCTCAGGCCGAACATCAGCACGCCCAGGGGGACATGGAGCGACGGCATGTGGGCGATGCCCAGCACCACCTGTGCCGAGGCGAGGACGAGGAAGCCGGAAGCGTACAGGATGGGGCGGGGCGATCCGCCGCCCGGCCGCCATGCGAGGATCGCGGCGAGCACGTACAGCATCGAGGCGCCGTACATCACGCGTGCTCCCACGCTGTGCAGCACCTCGCCGTGGGACGAGGAGAGCAGTACTCCGGCGGTGACCGCCTGGAAGAAGATCGCCGAGGTCTGCAGGACGATCGCGACCTGGAGGAAGGTGAGGCTGCGGTGTCCTGCCGTTGTCTGTATGGCCATGACGCGGTCCCTCTTCTGTCGCACGGGTGCGGATCGGTACTGTCCCGTCACTCCGACGACCTGGACCCGTGAACTGTCAGGCGGGGCACCGGCCTGACGAACGGGTGCGGTGTCCCGTCGAAGTGGCGGGAGCGGAAGCGGACGGGACGAACAGGGAGCGGTCGCGAGGATGAGCAGCACCCCATTCCGGTCAGGGCACGACCGGTCGGATCCGGACCTGAGCGCGGTCGTCGGCGAGCGGCGCCATCTCATCAACCTCGCCTACCGGCTGCTCGGTTCACTGGCAGAGGCCGAGGACGCCGTGCAGGAGACCTACGCCCGCTGGTACGCGATGTCGCGGGAGCAGCAGGAGGCCATCGAGTCGCCCGGCGCCTGGCTGACGACGGTGGCCAGTCGCGTCTGCCCGGACCTGCTCGGCTCGGCCCGCGTCCGGCGCGAGCGCTACGTCGGCTCCTGGATACCCGAGCCGCTGCCCGACCGTGCGGAGTGGACCGGCGGGCCGGCCGTCGGGGGCGGGGCGGAGTCGGCCGACCCCGCCGACCGGGTCACCCTGGACGAGTCGGTGACCATGGCCTTCCTGGTCGTGCTGGAGGCGATGACGCCGGCCGAACGCGTGGCGTTCGTCCTGCACGACGTCTTCCGGTTCCCCTTTCCCGAGGTCGCCGGGATCGTCGGCCGGACGCCGGCGGCCTGCCGGCAGCTGGCGTACTCGGCCCGCCGGCGTGTTCGCGACGCGCGGGACCCGGCGGTGCCGACGGCCGGGCAGGCCGGTGTAGTGCGGCACTTCAAGGAGGCCTGGGAGGCCGGGGACATCAAGGCCCTCGTCGGCCTCCTCGACCCGGACGCCACGATGGTCGCGGACGGCGGCGGGCTGGTCGGCGCCGTCCTGCGCCCGGTCGAGGGCGGCGAGCGCATCGCCCGGTACCTTGTCCACATCGCGGCGAAGTCGCCGGGGCTGACGCTCCTGGAGCGGACGGTCAACGGCCTGCCCGGCCTGGTGGCCCAGCACGCCGGGGTCACCGTCACCGTGGCGGCGTTCGGCGTCACCGGCGGCCGTGTCACCCGGATCTGGGCGGTCCGCAACCCGGACAAACTCCGGCCGTGGACGGCGAGCGGATCCGCCTGACGACACCGCTCAGGCGACGTCCGCGCTGCCTTCGCGGTAGACCTTCGCCGAGGCGATGCGACCGTCCCGGAGTTCGTAGAAGGCGGCGATGGGGCAGGTGCGGCGCTCGCCGCGGTAGGTGAGGGTCTCGGTCATCTGGCAGGCCGCGCGGTCGCCCGCGGCGATGAGGTCGTGCACCTCCAGCGTGGGGAGCAGCCCGCGCATCGCCTCGTCGAAGAGACCCGTCAGCGCGGCGCGGCCGCGCACCGTGGTGGTGCCGGTGATCCACACGGCGTCGTCGGTGAAGCCGGCGAGGAGCGCGTCCAGGTCGCGGGCGTTGAAGGCCGCTACGTGCGCGTGTATCGCCGCCGCGGCGTCAGTGGTGGTCACGGGTACCAGTGTGGCAGGCCCCGCGGGACCGACCTGGCAGTGGTCGGTCCCGCGGGGCCGGTGATGCGGTCCCGCCGTCGGTCCCGGCGTCGGCGTCAGTTGACGTTGACGGCGGACCAGGCGGCGGCCACGGCGGTGTACTCGGCGCTCGACGCGCCGTAGAGGTCGGTGGCGGCCTTGAGGCTGGCGGTGCGGGCGCCCGCGTAGTTGGTGCCGGATGTCATGTAGACCGTGAGGGCGCGGTACCAGATCTTGCCGAGCTTGTCGCGGCCGATGCCGCCCACCGTGGAGCCGTTGCAGGTGGGGCTGTCGTAGCTGACGCCGTTGACGGTCCTGGCGCCGCTGCCCTCGGCCAGCAGGTAGGCGAAGTGGTTGGCGACGCCGGAGGAGTAGTGGACGTCGAGGTTGCCGACGCCCGAGCTCCAGCAGTCGGCGGAGCTGCCGTCCTTGGAGGGCTTGTCCATGAAGCGCAGCGCTGCCTTGCCGAAGCCGGACTTCACGATGCGTTCGCCGATGAGGTAGTCGCCGGTGTCGGAGGCGTTGCCCGCGTACCACTCGACCAGCGTGCCGAAGATGTCCGAGGTGGCCTCGTTGAGACCGCCGGACTCCCCGGAGTAGGTGAGGCCCGCGGTGCGCGACGTGACCCCGTGGGACATCTCGTGCCCGGCGACGTCGAGGGCGACCAGCGGCCCGAAGGTGGTGCCGTCACCGTCGCCGTAGGTCATGCAGAAGCAGCTGTCGTCCCAGAAGGCGTTGTTGTAGTTGTTGCCGTAGTGGACGCGGTTGTACGAGCCCTTGCCGTCGCCGGCGATGCCGCTGCGGCCGTGGACGGTCTTGTAGTAGTCCCAGGTCTCGTCGGTGCCGTACTGGGCGTCGACGGCGGCCGTCGCGCGGTCGGCGGTGGTGCCGGTGCCCCAGTGGTTGTCGGCGTCGGTGAAGAGGACCGCGGGGGCCCGGGAGAAGCAGATGCCGAAGATGCACAGGTCGGTCTTGTTCTGCGCGTCGCCGGTGTAGGTGTTGCCGCGGGTGGGGTCCTTCAGCTGGTAGGTGCTGCCGCTGAGGGTGGTCTCCAGGGACACGGTGCCGCCGTACAGGGACTTGCCGTCCCCGGCGGCGGTCTCCAGAGCGTCCCAGGCGTCGATGCGGGCGCCGGTGCGGGCGTCGGTGAGGACGACGCGGGCGGCGGGGTTGCCCAGGCTGTCGAGGCCGACGGCGGTGGTGCGCCAGGCCAGGCGGGGCGTGCCGTGCAGCGCGTCGACGACGAGCTGCGGCTTGGCCTTGGCCTGCCGGAACGTGGTCCCGCGGTGGGCGGAACGGAGCGCGGCCAGGCCCTTGTCGGCGGCGGTCGCGGCCGTGACGGCGGGGGTGGTGCTCGGGACGACGAGGTCGGAGCGGGTGGCCCGCTCGGCGCCCTCGTAGGCACCGCCCGGGGCGAGGTGGACGACGAGGTCGCCGCCGAGGACCGGCAGTCCGCGGTAGGTCCGGTCGTAGCGGACGTGCTGGGCGCCGTCCGTGTCGGTGACGACGTCGCGGACGGTACGGCCCTGCGCGGAGGTGAGGGAGAGCCGGCCGGCGTTGGCCGTGACGGCGGCGTCGGCGCGGGCGACGCCGGTGGCCCGGGAGGGGAGGTCACGTCCGGACGCGGACGCCGCGGAGGGCGTCAGGAGGGTGGCCGTGACGGCGGTCGCCGCGAGCGCCGCGGATATGGCGGTCGCGGCACGTCTGGTGCTGGGCTGCATCGTGCTCCTCTGGTGGGGGGCGTGCGCGGTCCCCGCATCTGCGCGGCCACGGTGGGGCGGGCCCGGGTGCGGAGGTGAGGCGGTGCCAGATTTAAGTGCCCATGACATGGGGATGTCCAGAGCGCGTCCGTGGTCCACACACGGGAACCGGCCGAACCACACACGGCGGACACGCGATGGGCGCAGGTCAGCGGGACGACCGGCGCGGATCGGCCCCCGTCGGACGCTCCGCGCCGGTCAGCTCACCTCGAACGCGCCGTGCCTCCCGGCCCCCGCCGAGAAACGCGCCGCACCCTCCCCCGCTTCCGCGAGGGACACCCGGCCGTGCCGCAACTCGACCTCGAGCGCGGCCGTTTCCTCCAGCCCCTCGGCCTCCAGCACCGCGAGCCGGTCGTGCCGTACGCAGGTCTGCGGGAAGGCCGCGATCTCCGCGGCGAGCCCCTCGGCGGCGGCGCGCGCCCCGCCGACCGGGGCCACCCGGTTGACCAGACCCATGGCGTACGCCTCGGCCGCTGCGACCGGACGCCCCGTCAGGATCAGGTCCATCGCCCGGGAGGTGCCGATCAGCCGCGGCAGCCGTACCGTCCCGCCGTCGATCAGGGGCACGCCCCAGCGCCGGCAGAACACCCCGAGCACGGCGTCCTCCTCGGCGACCCGCAGGTCGCACCAGAGGGCCAGTTCCAGGCCGCCGGCCACCGCGTGACCCGAGATCGCCGCGATGACCGGCTTGCCCAGCCGCAGGCGGGTGGGCCCCATCGGGCCGTCACCGCCGCCCTCCTCGGTCACGCCGGTCACCTCGTTGCCGCGCGGGGTGCCGATGGCCTTGAGGTCGGCACCCGCACAGAAGGTGCCGCCCTCACCCCACAGCACGGCGACCGAGGCGCCGCGGTCGGCGTCGAACTCGCGGAAGGCGTCGGCCAGCTCGCGCGCCGTCGGGCCGTCGACGGCGTTGCGCGCCTCGGGGCGCGAGAGCACCACCGTGGTGACGGGTCCGCTGCGCTCGACACGTACGGGCATGGCCTGTTCCCTCCGCCGCCGGTCACCTCTGCCTGGTCAGGAGAGGTTATCGCCGTGGGTCAGGGTCTCCCAGGCGACGAAGAGGTTGTTGCTGCCGGCCGGGCGCTGGGATTCGGTGAGCGCCTGGGTGTTGGTCATGGCGTAGCCGAGCCGGTTGTGGATCGCGTTGTAGCCGACCTCGGTGACCGGCCCGAGCCCCAGGTTGAGGTGCCCGCCGCACAGCCAGGACGGCACGGCCTCGCCCCGCTGGTACTTGGACTGGAAGCCCAGCGCCTGCCGGAGCCGTTCGCCGACCTGCGGGTAGAGGTCCTCGCCCTGGATGCGGCTGGTCTCCGCGACGTGCGAGATCGACGAGATGCCGTAGCCGGTGTGCGTGAAGTCGCGGCAGGTCTCCTGGGTGAGACCGGTCACGAAGGTGGACTGGCCCTGCCAGTAGCCGACGATCTCGTCGCGGGTGTCGAGCCCGCTGCCGGGCACGGTCTTGGGCAGTGCGCCGTCGGTGTCCAGGTAGACGTACGCGGCGACCCGGTTGAGGTAGCGGGTCACGGCCTTGTCGTACGAGGTGCGGTCGTCGAGGAAGACGGAGATGCCGACGGCGGCCTCCATCATGCTGAGCTCCCAGTTGCCGTTGCTCTTGGAGCCGTTGATGACCTCGGGGAGGTAGACGTTGCGCAGCATGGTGGCGAAGCGGTTCACGTTCGGCCAGCCGGTGTACGTGTAGCGGATGATCTCCGCCGCGCGCGGCCACACCGAGCCCGCCCAGCCGGTCTGCAGCGGGGCGTTGCTGTTGGTGTGGTCGGTGATGGTGGCCGACCATGCGTCCATCAGCTGGATCGCCTTCTGCGCGTACTTGGCGTCGCGGGTGATGTACCAGGCCAGCGCGTTGGTGTAGGCGGCGATCGCGTCCTCGCGCTCGTCGGTGCAGCCGTAGTTGGGGTTGGAGTAGGAGCCGCACTCGACGACCGCGCGCGGCTTGGGGGTGCGCGACTGCGAGGCGTACGCCGACGCCATCATCTGGTCGTAGGCGCCCTTCCAGGGCTGCGCTCCGGCCTGCACCTTGGCGCGTGCGAAGTCGAGTTGGGCTCGGCTGACCAGGACGCCGGGGTGGCTGAAGGCAGCGGGCGCGGCGTCGGCGCGACCGCTGCCGGGCAAGGCGGTCAGGAGGGCGGCGACCAGCGCCGCGACGAGGGCGAAGACGCCCTTGGTGAGGAGACCTTGTGACCTGTGGGACATGGGGGGACGCCTTCCCAGGAGACGGCATGTTCACATGGGTGAACCATGGATGCACCCGTGAACACTGCGATTGACGGATGACGGTAGGACTAGACCAATGCCCCGTCAAGTCCCCTGTCGTGCACGGCTGATACCTGCCACCAAGACGCACACGGCTCCGACGTACCAACGGGGCGTGGGGACACGTATCTGACCCACCCTCACACCCGGCCCCCGCCCGGCGGCGCTCCGATGGCGGGCCCGCCTCCCCTCCCCCAGGCTCGATACGCATGCGCCCATCCCGAAGGGGTCCCCATGGAACTGCAGCTTCAGGGCAAGGTCGCGGTGGTCACCGGAGCCGGACGGGGCATCGGCCTGACGGTGACGCAGACGCTCGCGCGGGAGGGCGTGCGCGTCGTCGCGGGCAGCCGCAGCGTCACCCCGGAGACGCGAGCCCTCCAGGACGCCTACGACGTGACCCCCGTGTCCGTCGACCTCTCCACCCCGGACGGCCCCGCCGAGCTCGTACGGCGGGCCGCGGAACGCTACGGAGCCGTCGACATCCTGGTCAACAACGTCGGTTCCGGGACGTCCCGCAGCGGCTTCCTCGAGGTGGACGACGCGGAGTGGCGGCGCGTCTTCGAGATCTCCTTCTTCAGCGCGGTCCGCGCCACCCGCGCCGCGCTCCCCCACATGGTGGCGGCGGGCGGCGGCGCGATCGTGAACATCACGTCCGTCAACGCACGCCTCCCCTTTCCCATGGTCGTGGACTACTCGGCCGCCAAGGCCGCGCTGGCGAACCTGACGAAGTCACTGTCCGAGGAGTTCGCCCCGCGGGGCGTCCGCGTCAACGCGGTCGCCCCGGGCCCCGTCCGCACGCCCTTCTGGACCGCTCCCGGGGCCTTCGCCGACCAGACGGCCGCGGCGGCCGGGACCAGCGCCCAGGAGGCCCTGGACGAGGTCGTGCCGCGCACCATGGGCATCTCCACGGGACGGGTCACCGAGCCCGAGGAGGTCGCCGCCCTGGTCGCCTTCCTCGCCTCGCCCGTCGCGGGCAACGTCACGGGCGCCGAGTTCACCATCGACGGCGGCCAGATCAAGACGACCTGACACCCCGCCGCGGCGGGAACACGGAAAACAGGGGCGGCCGACCCCGTCCCACGAGTCGGCCGCCCCCTCACAGGGCTCTCCCCCACGGTGAACCCCGTGGCCTTGGTTCACGGCATCGGCGTCAGAAGGCGAAGACGCCGGCCGTGTCACTGCCGCGCAGCACGCACGGGTTGCCGAAGGTCTGCGCGAAGGTGACGCGCCGGCCTTCCCAGACCCCGTCGGCGGTGACCACGACCGGGTCCCACACCCGGGTGCAGGTCACGCCCCCGGCGTCGGCCGTCATCGCCGCGAAGTCCCCGTGGACCGCGGTGAGCTCCGCGCAGGCGGCCACCGCGTCCGGGTGGTCCCCGTACGGGGTGGGCTTGCACCGCAGCACGACCGCGCGCTGTATCGTCGCCGTCGCGGGGTCTTCCCCCTTCCCCACGGACAGGACGAGCGCGGACGGCGCGTACAGGCTCGTCGCCCCGGCCGGCCGGGCTTCCGCCGAGCCGGCCGCGACCCCCGCCGAACACACCGCCGCCACCAGGGCCAGGCAGGTCCCCACCGCACTGAACCGCATAGCGAACACTCCTTCGGCAATTGATCCGGTTATCGGACGTCGAGGAGTCTCGTGCATCGAACGCCCGCCCGTCACATCGCTCCGCGACTTTCGGTCACCGGTTGTTCACAGTGTGTACTATCCGTTGTGTCGCACTTGCGGTGAGCTGGGCGTCCGGGTGAATGGACTCAGCGGAGCCGGGGCCTCCGTGAAAGCGCCTTCACGGATCGACACATCGTCTCCACATCGGCCGGAAAGCAGCGGGCCGCCGCCGTGTTCTGCACACGACGACGGCCCGCGAGGACGGTGCCGGGGGGCGCTATCCGGTGTAGCCCGCGAAGATCCGCGAGAACTCGTACGGGGACTGCGGGATGTTGGTGCACATGTAGAGCGCGCCGGTGCAGGCGTTGCGATCCCGGGTCGTCTCCCAGAAGGCGAGCAGGCCCAGGTGCTTGCCCTGGGCGAAGCTCACCAACTGACGGGCGTCGGCCTGGTCGTAGATCCGGCCGTCGTCGTTCTGCCCGAGCATCGGCGTGACGCCCACCATCGCCCACAGCTGGGCGTCGGACTTGCCGGGGTAGAGCGACTTGAGCTGGGTGAAGGTGCTGTTGGCCGCCTGGATCGCCGCGTCGCCGTAGTCGGCGCTGCGGTAGTAGTCCATCGCCATGATGTTGACGACGTCGAGGTTCACCCCCGCGTCCCGGGCCGAGCGCACGACGCCCAGACCGTCCGCCGTGAGCCCCTCCGGCAGGACGGGCAGGGTGAGCGAGATCCGCAGGCCCGGATGGGCCTGCTGGAGGCGGGCCAGTGCCTGGGAGCGGCGGGCGACGGACGCCGGGTCGGCGGTGGCGGCGCCCTCGATGTCGAAGTCGGCGTACGTCAGGCCGTAGGCGTTGACCACCGCGTTGTACTCGGCGTACAACGCGTCGACGGAGCCGCAGGCCTGGGCGAGTTCTATGCCGCTGGCACCGCCGAAGGAGATCTTGACGTCGCCTCCGGCCGCGCGGATCGCGTCGATCTGGTCCTTGTTCCAGGCGTCGCGCGGGTCATAGGCGTTGAACCACATCGCCTTGCAGGACGAGGCGGTGATGAAGGCCATCGTGAAGCTCTTCAGACCGCTCGCCGAGGACAGCGTGGTGAGGCTGGGCGTCGGCCAGGCGCCCATGTCGACGTACGGCGCGGTACGCACGCCGCCCGGGGGCGGGTTGGTGCCGCCGGAGGTGGTCGTACCGCTCACGGCGGTGCTGTACGCCGAGGCGTTTCCCGCCGCGTCCTTGGCGCGGACCCGGAAGGAGTAGGCGGTGCTCGCCTGCAGCCCGCCGGCGGTGTACGAGGTGCCGGTCACGGCGACGGGCGCGCCGCCGTCCCGGGAGACCTCGTAGCCGGCGACGCTGCCGGAGTCGTCGGTGGAGGCCGTCCAGCGGACGGTGAGGGAGGAGGAGGTGGCCGAGCCGACGCTCACCCCGCCGGGGACGCTGGGCGCGGTGGTGTCCGGTCCGCCGCCGGTGCCCGCGCAGGACCCGCCGTTGAGCTTGCAGTTCGCGGGCGCACCGGTGCCCGAGGAGACCCAGCCGAAGACGGCGGTCGCGCCGGGCGCGAGGGTGCCGTTGTAGTCGCGGTTCTTGAAGGTGTAGTGGCTGCCGCTCTGGGTCATCAGGGTGTCCCAGTACGAGCCGACGCTCGTCCCCGACGGCAGGTCGAACTCGACGGTCCATCCGCTGAGCGTGGTGGTGCCGCCGTTGGTGATCGTGTACTGCCCCTGGTATCCGGTCTCCCAGGTGGACGTCTTGACGAAGGCCGCGCTCGGGGCCGCTGCGGCGGCGGGCGGGGCGAGGAGCAGGACGAGCGCTCCGACGAGCGCGGTGACCAGGGCCAGAGTTCTTCGCATCCGGGCCTCCCGTGGGGGGAACGCGCAGTTGGTCTGTACCAAATGCATCTGGTGTAGACCTATCGAGTTGATGCGTTCGCGTCAATACACGCACCGGTCCGGGATCGCGGAGCCACACCCCCTGAGTGGCGGCCGGCCCGGTGGCAACCGGGTGAACCGCGGCCGGGCCGCACCCGCGGACGCCCACGGGGCAGGCATCATCGCTGAAGGCCGGGGCCGGTGCTCCCCCCTCCCCGATCGTGCCGGGCGGCCCGGGAGGTCGTCATGCACATCCTGCTCATGGCGTCGGCGTTCAACAGCCTGACGCAGCGCATGTACGCGGAACTCGGCGAGCTGGGCCACACCGTCGCCGTGGAGGTGACACCGGACGGCGACGCCATGCGCACGGCGGTCGCCCGCCACGAGCCGGAACTCGTCGTGGCACCCATGCTCAAGGCGGCGATCCCCGCGGACGTCAGGACCGCCCGCACCTGCCTCGTCGTGCACCCCGGGCCACCCGGCGACCGCGGCCCCGCCTCCCTGGACCGTGCCGTCCAGGAGGGCGTCGCCGCATGGGGCGTGACGGTCCTGCAGGCCGAGGAGGAGATGGACGCGGGCCCGGTCTGGGCCGCGGTGGACTGCGCGGTGCCCCCGGTCGGCAAGAGCGACCTGTACCGGGGCGAGATCTCGGACGCCGCCATGGAGGCCGTCCTGCTGGCCGTCGACCGGTTCGCGACGGGCGCGTACGTCCCGCGGCAGCAGGGCGACCCGGCCCTCGGAGCGGTCGTCCGCCTCCGCCCCGCTCTCGGCCAGGACGAGCGGCGCATCGACTGGGCCGCCGCTGCCGGAGGAACCCTTGCCCCCGGAGCTCGCCGGCGACCGGGCCACCTGGGCCGACATCCGCTACCGCGAGGACGGCGCGGCGGGCGTCCTGTCGTTCACGTTCGCGGGCGGCGCGATGTCCGCCACCGACTGCCGCCGGCTCCTCACCGCGTACCGCCACGCCTGCACACGGCCCACCTCGGTGCTCGTGCTGGGCGGCACCCGGGACGTCTTCTCCAACGGCATCGACCTCAAGACCATCGAGGCCGCCGCGGACCCGGGCGCCGAGTCCTGGGCGAACATCACCGCCATCGACGACCTGGTCGAGGCGGTCCTGACCACCACCGACCGCCTGGTGGTCGCCGCGCTCGGCGGCAACGCGGGCGCGGGCGGCGTGATGCTCGCCCTCGCCGCCGACGAGGTCTGGTGCCGCCAGGGCGCGGTGCTCAACCCGCACTACCGTCTGATGGGCCTGTACGGCTCCGAGTACTGGACGTACACACTGCCCCGCCGGGTCGGGCCCGCCATGACCGCGCGCCTGACGGAGCAGGCGCTCCCGGTCGGCGCGGCCGCGGCCCTGCGGATCGGCCTGGTGGACCGGCTGCTGATGTGCGGCCCGCAGGAGTTCGGCGCCGACGTCGCCCGCCTCGCGGCCCGCCTGGCCCGTACGGCCGGGACCCAGCCCAGGATCGCCGCCAAGAAGGCGGAGACCGAGCGCCGCGAGGCGGAGCGCCCCCTGGCGTCCCACCGCGCCGAGGAGCTGTCCCGCATGCGCGAGGCCTTCTTCGACCCCCGGTCCGCGTACCACGCCCTCCGCTCCGCCTTCGTCCACCGCCGCACCCCCACCGGCACCCCACCGCACCTGCGGGAGGCGCCGGCGGCCTCCTGCCCCTGAGGCGCGGCTGCGCGGATCGCGGGGCGGTCACCGTATTGGCCCTCTTCGACGTCCCCTCCCGGCGAGCCACTCGCTATCAAGGGGGATAGATGCCTTTATGTGGCATTTGTCGCTCGATGAGGAGGCATCCCGATGGATGCGACTGCTTCGACCAAGAACGACGCCGCGCGTACCCCGGCAGCCGGGGACGAGCAGGCCCCGATCCACATTCTCTGGATCAACGCGGGGCTCAGTTGCGACGGCGACTCGGTGTCGCTGACCGCCGCGACGTTGCCCAGCATCGAGGAGATCGTCCTGGGCGGCCTTCCCGGGCTCCCCAAGATCCAGGTGCACTGGCCGCTGATCGACTTCGAGTGCGGTCCGGTCGGGGGCGCCGACACCTTCATCGAGTGGTTCTTCAAGGCCGAACGCGGCGAGATCGAGCCGTTCGTCCTGGTCGTCGAGGGGTCCGTCCCCAACGAGGCGATCAAGGCGGAGGGCTACTGGTGCGGTTTCGGCGACAACCCCGAGACGGGCCAGCCGATCACCACCAGCGAGTGGATCGACCGGCTCGCGCCCAAGGCCCTGGCCGTGGTCGCCATCGGCACGTGTGCCACCTACGGGGGCATCCACGCCATGGAGGGCAACCCGACCGGCGCCATGGGCGTGCCGGACTACCTGGGCTGGGAGTGGAAGTCGAAGGCGGGCATCCCGATCGTCTGCGTGCCCGGCTGCCCCATCCAGCCGGACAACTTCGCCGAGACGCTGACGTACCTGCTCTACCAGGCGGCCGGCTCCGCGCCGATGATCCCGCTGGACGACAAGCTGCGCCCGGCCTGGCTGTTCGGCGCCACCGTGCACGAGGGCTGCGACCGGGCGGGCTACTACGAGCAGGGCCAGTTCGCCGACCGCTACGACTCGCCGCAGTGCCTGGTGAAGATCGGCTGCTGGGGCCCGGTCGTGAAGTGCAACGTCCCCAAGCGCGGCTGGATGGACGGCATCGGCGGCTGCCCCAACGTCGGCGGCATCTGCATCGCCTGCACCATGCCCGGCTTCCCCGACATGTTCATGCCGTTCATGGACGAGCCCCCAGGCGCACGGCTGTCCAGCACCGCCAGCGGCGCGTACGGCGCGGCGATCCGGCGGCTGCGCTCCATCACGGCCAGGACCGTGGACAAGGAGCCCAAGTGGCGTCACACCGGCCGGAAGCTCACCACCGGCTACAAGGCGCCCTGGTGACCTCACGGCACCGCCCCGGCCACTGACCCCCCTCCCCCGCTTGACGAAGGGCACGCACACACCATGGCTCCGAAGACGAAGACGGCCGGAGACGGCAGTGGCCTGATGGAGATGTCCTGGGATCCGATCACCCGGATCGTGGGCAGCCTCGGCATCCACACGAAGATCGACTTCAAGCAGAAGCGCGTCGCGGAGTGTTACAGCACCTCGTCGGTCTTCCGCGGCTACAGCGTCTTCATGCGGGGCAAGGACCCCCGCGACGCGCACTTCATCACCAGCCGGATCTGCGGCATCTGCGGCGACAACCACGCCACCTGCTCGGTCTACACGCAGAACATGGCGTACGGGGTGAAGCCGCCGCACCTCGGCGAGTGGATCATCAACCTCGGCGAGTCCGCGGAGTACATGTTCGACCACAACATCTTCCAGGAGAACCTGGTCGGGGTCGACTACTGCGAGAAGATGGTCCGCGAGACCAACCCGGGCGTCCTGGAGCAGGCCAACCGCACCGAGGCCCCGCACGCCGCCGAGCACGGCTACCGCACCATCGGCGACATCATGCGCTCCCTCAACCCGCTCGAGGGGGAGTTCTACCGCGAGGCGCTGCAGGTCAGCCGGTACACCCGTGAGATGTTCTGCCTGATGGAGGGCCGGCACGTCCACCCCTCCACCCTCTACGCGGGCGGCGTCGGCACCATCGCGTCGGTCCAGTTGTTCACCGACTACCTCACCCGGCTGATGCGGTACGTGGAGTTCATGAAGCGCGTCGTACCGCTCCACGACGACCTCTTCGACTTCTTCTACGAGGCCCTGCCCGGCTACGAGGAGGTCGGCCGCCGCCGCATCATGCTCGGCTGCTGGGGCGCCCTCAACGACCCGGACCACTGCGACTTCACCTACGCCAACATGACCGACTGGGGACGGAAGATGTTCGTCTCCCCCGGCATCGTGGTGGACGGGAAGCTGGTCACCAACGACCTCACGCAGATCAACCTGGGCATCCGCATCCTGCTGGGCAGCTCCTACTACCAGGACTGGGAGGGCCAGGAGCAGTTCGTCACCCACGACCCGCTCGGCAACCCGGTCGACCCGCGGCACCCGTGGAACCAGCACACCATCCCCGCGCCCCAGAAGCGCGACTTCGACGACAAGTACAGCTGGGTGATGTCCCCGCGCTGGTTCGACGGCAAGGACTATCTGGCGCTGGACACCGGCGGCGGCCCGCTCGCCCGCCTGTGGTCCACCGCGCTCAACGGCCTGGTCGACATGGGGTACGTGAAGGCCACCGGGCACAGCGTGGTGATCAACCTGCCCAAGACGCTCACCAAGCCGGAGACCACCTTCGAGTGGAAGATCCCGCAGTGGAGCAACGCCCTGGAGCGCAACCGGGCCCGCACCTACTTCCAGGCCTACTCCGCGGCCTGCGCCCTGTACTTCTGCGAGAAGGCGCTGGACGAGGTCCGCGCCGGCCGCACCCAGACGTGGGAGAAGTTCGAGGTCCCGGACGAGAGCATCGGCGTGGGCTTCACCGAGGCGGTGCGCGGCGTGCTCTCGCACCACATGGTCATCCGCGACGGCAAGATCGCCAACTACCACCCGTACCCGCCGACCCCGTGGAACGCCAGCGTGCGCGACACCTACGGCACCCCGGGCCCGTACGAGGACGCGGTGCAGAACACCCCGATCTTCGAGGAGAACTCCCCGGAGAACTTCAAGGGCATCGACATCATGCGGGCCGTGCGCAGCTTCGACCCGTGTCTGCCGTGCGGCGTCCACATGTACGTCGGCGGCGGGCGCACCGTGGAGAAGCTCCACGTCCCCACCGGTCTGAGCGGCATGGCCGGATGAGCGCGGAGCAGACGGCGCGGCGCGTCGAGGAGATCCTCGACGCGTTCGCGGCCTCCGGCGACGGCGAGACGGCACGCGCCGCCGAGGAACTGGTGCGCACCCTCATGGAGTTCTACGGCGCGGGCCTGACGCGCGCCGTCACCCTCCTCAAGAACGGCACGGCCGACCCGCTCGCCGTGCTGATCGCCGACGAGATGGTGGCGGGTCTGCTGACCCTGCACGACCTGCACCCCGAGGACACCCTCACCCGGGTCGGCCGTGCCGTCGAAGCGGCGCGCGCCGGGGCGACGGTGGGCATCGAGCACTTCGACCCCGAGACCGGCACGCTCCGGCTGAACGCCCGCGAGGACGGCGGCTGCGGCTGCCCCAGCACCATGGACGCCACCCGGCAGCGCATCGAGGCCGCACTGTCATGCTTCGCGCCCGAGGTGACAGTGGTCGAGATGCCGCGCTCCGGCCCCGCGGCGGGCGAGCCCGCGCTGCTGCAGATCGGCAACCGACCGCCGGGGGCGCCGTGAGCCCGCGGACCCCCGCGGCCGGACTGCGCCGTTTCGTGGCGCCCCGGCAGCCCGCGGTCGAGCGCTGCGAGCTGTGCGGGGTGGAGCTGACGGGCCCCCACCGGCACCTGGTCGACACCGGCAAGCGCGCGCTGGCCTGCGCCTGCGTACCGTGCGCGCTGCTCTTCGAACGGCCCGGCGCCGGCGGAGGCCGCTTCGCCTCCGTGCCCGACCGGGTGCTCAGCGACCCGGGCTCGGTGCCCGGCACGGCCTCCTGGCAGCGGCTGCGCATCCCCGTCTCGGTCGCCTTCTTCTTCCACAACTCGGTGCTCGACCGGCCGGTGGTCCTCTACCCGAGCCCGGCCGGCGCCACCGAGAGCGAGGTCGATCCGGGCACCTGGCAGGAGGTGTTCGGCGACTCGCCGCTGGCGACCGCGCTGCGGCCGGACGTGGAGGCGCTGCTGGTCCGCAGGGACGGCGACGGGGGCGACGGCGGCGAGTGCTTCCTCCTCCCGGTCGACCGGGCCTACGAGCTGGTGGGCCGGCTGCGCCTGAACTGGCAGGGGTTCGACGGCGGTTCCGGCGCCCACGCCGAACTGGCCGCCTTCTTCGACGACGTACGACAGCGGGCCGCACCGGTGCCGCGGGAGGGGTTGCCGACGTGACCGATCTGGACTTCGCCTGCACGGGCGTACGGGCGGACCGGTACGCCGCAGGACCGACGCTGGTCTTCCGGCTGCGCATCACCGCCCCAGGCGGCGAACGGGTGCACGCCCTCGCGCTGCGCTGCCAGTTGCGCATCGAACCGGCGCAGCGGGCGTACGGCGACGCCGAGGCGCAGGGCCTCGGCGACCTGTTCGGCGAGCGCGAGCGGTGGGGCAGCACGCTGCAGCCGATGCAGTTCGCCCAGGTGTCGCTGATGGTGCCGGGCTTCACCGGCGAGACCGAGGTGGACCTGCCGGTGCAGTGCACCTACGACATGGACGTCGCCTCGACGAAGTACTTCGAGGCCCTGCAGGACGGCGAGGCACCGCTGCTGCTGCTCTTCTCCGGCACCGCCTTCCTCGGCCCGGCCGGCTTCCAGGTGCAGCCGGTGCCCTGGGACAAGGAGGCCGTATGCCGCATGCCGGTGGCGGTGTGGCGCGAGACCATCGACGCCCACTTCCCGGGGTGCGGCTGGATCCGGCTCCCCCGTACGGCGCTGGAGTCGCTGCGGTCCTTCCGCAGCGCGAACGCGCTGCCCTCCTGGGAGGCGACCGTCGAGGCCCTGCTCGCCGGCGCCGCCGCCCCGGCGGGGGGTGCCACCCGGTGACGGCCGCCACGGAACGCTTCGCGACGGCCCGTCAGGCCGCCGACGCCGTCCTGTTCGAGGGCTACGTGCTCTACCCGTACCGGGCGTCCTCGGCGAAGAACCGGATGCGCTGGCAGTTCGGGGTGCTCGTGCCCCCGGCGTGGGCGGACGCGTCCGGCGAACCCGTCCTGCAGCGGACCCAGATCCTCATGGAGCCACGCGCGGACGCCGCGCTCCACGCGGAGCTGCGCTTCCTGCACGCCCAGCGGCGCACGGTGGAACAGGTCCTGGCCGACGGCGGGTTCGAGCCCACCGACGAACTCCAGCTGCCGGACCGGGTGCTGGTCCCGTGGGACGAGGGTGTGGAGGAACGCGTCGAGGTGTCCGTCGACATCGCGGCGCTGACCGCCGAGGACGTCGTCCTGCCCTTCACCGTCCCCGCGACGGAGGAGAGCGAGATCGTCACCGGCGCCGACGGCACCCCCGCCGGGCGCGTCCTGCGCCGCCGGGCGCGTCTGGAGGGCGTCCTGCGGATCTCCGCCGAGGAACTGCCCGGCCCCTACCGGGTGCTGAGGCTCACCGCCGTCGCAGAGAACACCGGGTGCGCCCTGGCCTGCAGCCGGGAGGAGGCACTGCCGCACGCGCTGGTCTCGGCCCATCTGATGCTGGGCCTGACCTCCGGCTACTTCGTGTCGATGACGGACCCGCCGGAGTGGGCGAAGGCCGCCGTCGCCGAGTGCCGCAACGAGAACACCTGGCCGGTGCTGGCGGGCGACCACGGCGCGGCGAACGTGGTGCTCTCCTCCCCCATCATCCTGGAGGACCATCCGCGGATCGCCCCGGAGAGCCCGGGGGCGCTCTACGACGCCACCGAGATCGACGAGATCCTGGCGCTGCGCACCGCCGCCCTCACCGACGAGGAGAAGCGGCAGGCGCGCGGTACGGACGACCGGGCCGCCGCGGTGATCGACCTGGCCGAGTCCATGCCGCCGGAGGTGATGGAGCGTCTGCACGGGGCCGTGCGCGCGCTGCGCGAGGTCACCGCTCCGGCAGGCACACCCGCCGCGGTTCCCGGGACCCCCTGGTGGGACCCCGGCGCCGACGCCTCGGTCGACCCGGCCCGGGACCGCGTGATGGTGGGCGACACCTGGGTGGCCGCGGGCAGCCGGGTCGTGCTGCAGCCGGGACGGCGGCGCACCGACGCACAGGACCTGTTCCTGCACGGGCGCAGCGCCCAGGTGGAGGCGGTGCTGCACGACGTGGACGGCGGGGTGCACCTCGCGGTCACCGTCGACGGCGACCCCGGCGCGGAGATCCGCCGTGAACAGGGCCGGTTCCTGTACTTCCAGCCCGACGAACTCGCTCCCCTGGAGGACGTGTGAGCACGGGCGGCGTGCTGGTCGCCGGCATCGGCAACATCTTCCTGGGCGACGACGGCTTCGGCGTCGAAGTGGTGCGCCGGCTGTCCGGGCACCCGCTGCCCGACGGCGTCCACGTCACCGATACCGGCGTGCGGGGCGTGCACCTGGCCTACCAGCTCCTCGACGGGTACCGCAGCGTGGTCCTCGTCGACGCCGTCGCACGCGGCGGCTCCCCGGGCACGCTGCACCTCATCGAGGCTCCGCCGCCCGGCGGCGACGGCCCGGGTGAGGCCCTCGTGGACGGGCACCGGATGACCCCGGACACCGTACTGGCGCTGCTCGACACCCTCAGCGCCGGGACGGGTGCCCCCAGGCCCTCCCGGGTCCTGGTGGTGGGCTGCGAGCCGGCCTGCCTGGAGGAGGGCATCGGTCTGAGCGCTCCCGTGGCCGCCGCCGTGGACGAGGCCGTGCGCCTGGTGCTGCGGGTCGTCGGCGAGGAGTGCGAGCGGCCCGCGGACCCGCACGCGGTGGCCTGACCGGCCCGCCGCGGCCACAGATCCCGGCAACGAGCAGAAAGGAGCACCCCGCCATGTGGAAGATCGCCCTGAGCGCGGTGGGCGCGGCCGTGGCCGCCCTCGCCTTGTCCCGCGTCCTGCCCGACGTGAAGCGCTACCTGCACATCCGGTCCATGTGAGGCCGAACGGGTAGGCCGTCGCCGCCCCGGCGGCGTGGCGGGCCGGGTGCCCCGGGCGCCGGGCCTTCAATGAGCCGCGTCAGCCGCCGGCACCGCCCACCGGGCGCGCCGGCAGCCGGGGCCCGGCCGGCACCCGCACACCGGAGAAGAGACCGATGCACGAGATGTCCATCGCAGTGGCGGTGGTGGAGCAGGTCGAGGAGGCCGCCGCCCGGCTCGCGGACGGTACGGGGGCGGCACCCTCCGCGGAGTCCGTCCACCTGGAGGTCGGCGAACTCGCCGGTGTCGTGGCGGACGCCCTCGCCTTCAGCTTCGACCTCGCCTGCACCGGCACTGTGCTGGAGGGCGCGGCCCTCACCACCGAGACCGTCCCCGGCCGGGCCCGCTGCGCGCGCTGCGCGCGGGACTGGCCCACCGGCATGCCCCCGCGGCTGACCTGTCCCGGTTGTGACAGCGCGGCGACGGAGCTGCTGTCCGGCCGTGAACTGCGGATCACCGAGGTGCGGTGGGCCGCGCAGCGCCGACCGGCCGCCACACTCCCCGAGGAGCGCTGAGGACTATGTGCAAAGTGACCGATCTGCGGCAGTCCGTGCTCGCCAGGAACGACCGCGGCGCACAGGACCTGCGCCAGGAACTGGCCGCACGCGGGACCGTCATGGTGAACCTGCTGTCGAGCCCGGGCAGCGGCAAGACGGCGCTGCTGGAGTCGGAACTGGGGCTGGCCCGGCTGCGGGGGGTGCCCGTGGCGGCGCTCACCGCCGACCTCGCCACCGAGAACGACGCGACCCGGCTGGCCCGCTCCGGTGCCCCCGTGCGGCAGGTGCTCACCGACGGGCTGTGCCACCTGGAGTCGGCGATGGTGCGGTCGCAGGTGGACTCCTGGCTGCCGGAGGGCACGCACCTGTTGTTCGTGGAGAACGTCGGCAACCTCGTCTGCCCCGCCTCGTACGACCTCGGCGAGTCACTGCGCGTGGTGCTGGCCTCGGTCACCGAGGGCGAGGACAAGCCGCTGAAGTACCCGACGGCCTTCGGCCTGGCGCATCTGGTGATCGTGACGAAGTACGACATCGCCGAGGCGGCCGGCTTCGACGAGGCGGCCTTCCTGGCGGCCGTCGCCCAGGTCAACCCGGGCGTGGAGGTGGTCGTCACGTCCACGCGGGACGGCGACGGCGCGGGCGTGCTGCTGGAACGGGCGCTGGCCGTGCACGCGGGGGCCGCGGTGCACCGTCCGGTGATGGCGCGCACCGCCGTGGAGAACGGCCACGCGCACGGGCACACCCATGCGCACCCGCACGAGCACCCGCACGAGCACCCGCATCAGGACGCCGCCGGGCACATCCCCTCCGTGGGCCACACGCACTGATGCCGGGTCAGCCGGGGCCCGCGACCCGGACCGCGCAGCGCCGCAGGGTGCTGGTCCGGGGGGTCGTGCAGGGAGTCGGCTTCCGGCCGTTCGTATTCGGTCTGGCCCGTGAGCTGGGGCTCGCGGGTCACGTCGGCAACACCGGCGACGGGGTGGTCGCCGAGGTCGAGGGCGCCCCCGGCGCGGTGGCGTCCTTCTGCACACGGATCGGCTCCGAAGCGCCGCCGCTGGCGGTGGTGGAGTCGGTCTCCCATCATCTGCTCCCCCTCGCGGGCGGCACGGACTTCACCATCAGCCCCTCGCGCCCCGGCGACGCGGCCTCCCGCACCCTGGTCTCGCCCGACACCGCCACCTGCGAGGCATGCTTGGCCGAGTTGCGCGACCCCGCCGACCGCCGCCACCGGCACCCGTTCATCACCTGCACGCACTGCGGGCCGCGCTTCACGATCGTCACCGGCCTGCCGTACGACCGGCCCAACACCACGATGGCCCGGTTCCCGATGTGCGCGACGTGCCGGGCCGAGTACGAGGACCCTGCCGACCGCCGCTTCCACGCCCAGCCCGTCTCCTGCCACGACTGCGGTCCCCGGTTGCGGCTGGTCCTGCCCGGCACGAAGGGCGCGGACGGCACGGACGGCACGGACGGCACAACATGGCAGGGCGAACCGCTCGCGGAGGCACGGCGGCTGCTGGCGGCGGGCGCGATCGTCGCGGTGAAGGGCCTGGGCGGCTACCACCTGGCCTGCGACGCGGGCAACGAGGAGAGCGTACGGCTGCTGCGGGCCCGCAAGGACCGCGGCGACAAGCCGTTCGCCCTGATGGCGCGGGACGTCGCGGACGTGGAGCGGCTGGCCCACGTCGGCCCGGCGGAGCGGGAGTTGATGACCGGCGCGCGTCGGCCGATCGTCCTGCTGCGGCGGCGCGCGGGGGTGCGCGGGGTCGCGGAGGCCGTGGCGCCGCGGGTCGCCGACCTCGGGGTCATGCTGCCGTACACGCCGGTCCACCATCTGCTGCTGGGGCTGCCGGGCGATCCCCCGGGGCCCCGGCTGCTGGTGATGACCAGCGGCAACCTGGGCGGGGAGCCCATCGTCACCGACGACGAGCAGGCGCTGGAACGGCTGGCGGGCCTGGCCGACGCATGGCTGACGCACGACCGGCCCATCCATGTGCCGTGCGACGACTCGGTGGTGCGGATCTGCGACGGCGAGGAACTGCCCGTACGGCGCTCGCGCGGCTACGCGCCCCTCCCGGTGCCCCTGCCCGTGCAGGTGGCGCCGGCGCTCGCCGTGGGCGGCGACCTGAAGAACACCTTCTGCGTGGGCGAAGGACGGCACGCCTGGCTGTCGGCCCACGTCGGCGACATGGACGACCTGGCGACGCTGACCGCCTTCACGGCCGCCGAAGGCCAGTTGGAGCAGATCACCGGGGTCAGGCCCGTGCTGCTGGCCGCGGACCGGCACCCCGGCTACCGCTCGGTGGGCTGGGCCCGGCGGTCCGCGGGCGAGCGGCCGCTGCGGCTGGTGCAGCACCATCACGCGCACGTCGCGGCGGCGATGGCCGAGGCGGGGCTGGACGGGACGCGTCCGGTGATCGGCGTCGCCTTCGACGGGACGGGCCACGGCGACGACGGCGCGGTGTGGGGCGGTGAGTTCCTGCTCGCCGACTACGACGGCTTCCGGCGGCCCGCGCACCTGGCGTACGTGCCGCTGCCCGGCGGGGACGCGGCGGTGCGCCGCCCCTACCGGATGGCGCTGGCGCATCTGCGGGCGGCCGGTCTGCCCTGGGCGCCGGAACTGCCCTGCACGGCCGCCTGCCCGGAGGACGAGCGGGCGCTGCTGGCCACCCAGTTGGAACGGGGGCTGCACTGCGTCCCGACCTCCAGCATGGGCCGGCTCTTCGACGCCGTCGCCTCGCTGGCCGGGGTGTGCCACGAGGCGGGGTACGAAGCGCAGGCCGCCGTCGAACTGGAGGCCGCGGCGGTGGCGGCGGGCCGACTGCCCACGGAGGGCTACGCCTTCACCCTGCGCATCGGCTCCGGCGCCGACGGAGCGACCGCCTGCGACCCCGGCCCGGTGCTGGCGGCCGTCGTTGCCGACCTGCACGCGGGCGTGCCCGCCGGGGTGGTCGCCGGGCGCTTCCACCGGGCGGTGGCCGACCTGGTGCGCCGGGTGTGCGCGGCCGTACGGGAGGCGGAGGGCACCACGACGGTGGCGCTCAGCGGCGGCGTCTTCGCCAACGCCCTGCTGTCCTCCGCGTGCGCGCGGGACCTGCGCGAGGACGGTTTCACGGTGCTGCGCCACCGGCTCGTCCCGCCCAACGACGGAGGCCTGGCGCTCGGCCAGTTGGTCGTCGCCGCCCGCGGCGGCCCCACGAACCCCCACCCACAGCGAGGAGACAGCTGATGTGCCTGGCGGTACCCGGCAAGGTGCTGGAGATCGAGGAACGGGACGGCACCAAGATGGCGGTCGTCGACTTCGGCGGCGTGGTGAAGGACGTGTGCCTGGAGTACCTGCCCGACCTCCAGGTCGGCGAGTACGCCATCGTCCACGTCGGCTTCGCGTTGCAGCGGCTCGACGAGGAGTCGGCGCGGCAGACGCTCGCCCTCTTCGGGAACCTCGGGCTGCTGGAGGAGGAGTTCGGCGACCCTTGGCAGCAGGCGGCCGCCGAGGCGGGAACGACGGCGGAGGCGGAGCGGTGAAGTACATCGACGAGTTCCAGGACCCGGAGCTGGCCCGGAGGCTGCTGGACGACATCCACACGACCGTGACCAGGCCCTGGGCGCTGATGGAGGTGTGCGGCGGCCAGACCCACACCATCATCCGGCACGGCATCGACCAGCTCCTGCCGAAGGAGGTGGAGCTCATCCACGGCCCCGGCTGCCCGGTCTGCGTGACCCCGCTGGAGGTCATCGACAAGGCACTGGAGATCGCCTCCCGCCCCGGGGTGATCTTCTGCTCCTTCGGCGACATGCTGCGCGTCCCCGGCACCGGGCGCGACCTCTTCGGCGTCCGCGGCGAGGGCGGTGACGTGCGCGTCGTCTACTCCCCGCTGGACGCGCTGCGGATCGCCCGGGAGAACCCGGACCGCGAGGTCGTCTTCTTCGGCATCGGCTTCGAGACCACCGCCCCGCCCAACGCGATGACGGTGTACCAGGCCCGGAAGCTCGGCATCGCCAACTTCAGCCTGCTGGTGTCCCACGTCCGCGTCCCCCCGGCGATCGAGGCGATCATGCGCTCGTCGGACTGCCGCGTGCAGGCGTTCCTGGCGGCCGGTCATGTGTGCAGCGTGATGGGGACGGAGGAGTACCCGGAACTGGCGGACGGGTTCGGCGTGCCGATCGTCGTCACCGGCTTCGAGCCGCTGGACATCCTGGAGGGCGTGCGCCGCGCGGTGCGCCAGCTGGAGCGCGGCCAGTACCGGGTGGAGAACGCCTACCCGCGCGCCGTGCGCCCGGAGGGCAACCCCGCGGCGAAGGCGATGCTCGCGGACGTCTTCGAGGTCACCGACCGTGCCTGGCGCGGCATCGGTGTCATCCCCGACAGCGGATGGCGGCTGTCGGAGCGGTACCGGGAGTACGACGCCGAGCACCGGTTCTCCGTCACGGGCATCACCACGCGGGAGCCGGCCGCCTGCCGCAGCGGCGAGGTACTGCAGGGCCTGATCAAGCCGCACGAGTGCGAGGCGTTCGGTGGTGTCTGCACGCCCCGTACGCCCCTGGGCGCCACGATGGTCTCCAGCGAGGGGGCCTGCGCCGCGTACTACCTCTACCGCCGGCTCGGCGGGACCAGCGCACCCCTGGAGGCGAGCCCCGTTGGCTGACATCGCAGAGACCCTCGCCGCCCCGGACTTCTCCGGCTGGACCTGCCCGGCGCCGCTGCGCGACCAGCCGCGGGTGGTGATGGGCCACGGCGGCGGGGGCGCACTGTCCGCGGAACTCGTCCGGTACGTCTTCGCCCCCGCCTTCGGCGGTGAGGTGCTGGCGGGGCTCGCCGACTCGGCGGCCGTGACGCTCGGCGGGGCCCGGCTGGCCTTCTCCACCGACTCCTACGTGGTGCGGCCGCTGTTCTTCCCCGGCGGCAGCATCGGCGACCTCGCCGTCAACGGCACGGTCAACGACCTGGCGATGAGCGGGGCCAGGGCCGCCTACCTCTCCTGCGGCTTCATCCTGGAGGAGGGGGTGGAGATGCCGCTGGTGGCGCGGGTCGCCGAAGCGCTCGGCGCGGCCGCGCGCACCGCGGGGGTGGAGGTCGTCACCGGCGACACCAAGGTCGTCGAGGCCGGCCACGGCGACGGGCTGTACGTCAACACCGCGGGCATCGGTCTGATCCCCGACGGTGTCGACATCCGTCCGCAGCGCGCGGCGCCGGGCGACGTGGTCATCGTCAGCGGGGAGATCGGGGCGCACGGCGTCGCCGTGATGAGCGTGCGCGAGGGCCTGGAGTTCGGGGTCGAGATCGAGAGCGACACTGCGGCGCTCGGTGGGCTCGTCGAGGCCGTGCTGCGCGTCACGACGGACGTGCACGTACTGCGCGACCCCACGCGTGGCGGTCTGGCGGCGGCCCTCAACGAGATCGCGGCCGCCTCGGGTGTCGGTGTCGTCCTGCAGGAGCGGGCGGTGCCCGTGCCACCCGCGGTGGCCAACGCCTGCGCGGTGCTGGGCCTGGACCCGATGTACGTCGCCAACGAGGGCAGGCTCGTCGCCTTCGTGCCCCGCGCGGTGGCTGAGGAGGTGCTGGCCGCGATGCGCGCGCATCCACTGGGCGCGGGCGCGGCGGTCATCGGGGAGTGCGTGGCGGACCACGCGGGCATGGTCGTCGCCCGTACGGGCCTGGGCGGGACGCGGGTGGTGGACCTGCCGCTGGGCGAGCAGTTGCCGCGCATCTGCTGACCGCGGACGGGACGTGCCGGGCCGGCCCGCATCCGCCGATGCGGGCCGGCCCGGCACGTCCCGCGCACCGCACCGCCCATCGTCGACGAGCCCCCAGGAGGACGGCGTGGCGTTCCGGCATCCGGCCGAGCGGACCGACGAGGAGGGCGGACGGGGCCGGTTCGAGCGGCTCGCCGAGGCGACGTCCAACTTCACGGCGTCGCCGCTCTTCTACTGCGTCTGCCTGCTCCTGGTGGCCGGCTTCCTCGTCGTCCACGCCCTCGGGCTGCCCTTGAAGTGGCAGCTGTTCGCCGCGGATCTGATGACGGCCGTCACGCTGTTGCTGCTCGCCCTGCTCAAGAACGCCGAACGTCGCGCCGAGCACGCCGTCCAGCGCAAGCTCGACGCGATCGCCGCCGCGCTGCTGGAGCAGGGCGGAAGCTCCCACGAGGCACGGGACACGCTGCGTGAGGTGATCGGCCTCCACGAGGAAGCGTGATCGCCCCCACTTTCTGATGATCCGTCAATCCTCTTTGAGTGGAACATCGCTGTCGATTCGTCACCTGATTGCGGGTAAGGCAGCACACTTTCGCAGGCGGTCGGCCGCAGGGCGCGTGACCTGCGGTGACGTGGTGAGCCGGGGCTGCGCTGGGACGCGTTCGGCGCCGTGAGCACCGCTTTCGGGTGGCAGGCCCCACGGGGTGCTGTTTTGCTCCGCGTGGAGCGGACGCCCTGGGACCGCTCCTCTCCCTGCCCGTTCGACCTGGA
Source organism: Streptomyces sp. PA03-6a (assembly GCF_033792765.1). Lineage (NCBI taxonomy): Bacteria > Bacillati > Actinomycetota > Actinomycetes > Kitasatosporales > Streptomycetaceae > Streptomyces > Streptomyces sp. PA03-6a. The sequence continues at coordinate 36,216 of NZ_JARAVK010000022.1, forward strand.
GCTGCCTCATGCCTACAACACGCGTTCTTGGCGGTGTCGCCATGGCCGCGGCCGTCATCGGTCTCACCGTTCCCACCGCCTCCGCCTCCGCCCCTGCCTCCGACTTCCCCAATGCGTGGGTCACCCCCTACTACGCCGTCCCCGGAATGCGGCTGATGGTCACCACCACGGCCTGCGGCCGTGACGCCAACTACTCCAAGGGCCAGTCCGAAGCCGGCGGCCAGGTCAACCTGCTGCCCCTGGGCAGGGGCGGCGGCCTGCTGGCCGGCAGCTTCCGGGTGCCGAAGCACACCCGGCCGGGCTGGTACACCGTGACGCTGCGGTGCCCGCCGCGCGTCCAGACCACCGCCTCCTTCCGGGTGGTCAGGGGCTTCGCGCACGGGTTCTCCGGCCGGGACTGCGACGACGACTTCGGTCCCGTCGGCCGGCGGTCCGCCCGACGCTGACCCCCGGTGCCCGGGTCCTCGGACCGCCGCCCCGGCCGCCGCGCAGGATGACGGTGGCGCGGCCGGGGCGGCGGGGGCGCCGGACGGCGGGTGAAGGTCCGGGGAACGCTCCCGCACCGACCTTTTTCACCCTTCCGGGTGGCGATCGGCGTCCGGACGGAAGAGTGTGGAGGGGAAGAGGGGGCGCGCGGCCCGCGAGGCGGCGCCGAGGCGGTGGCGGCGCGTGAGCGAGGAGACGGACATGCGAGAGAACGAGATGGGTGACGAGGTCTACCAGCCGGACGGGTCAGAGGTGCAGGACGACGCCGGGCTGCTGGAGCCCGAGGACACCCTGGACTACCACGGTGTCGACCAGATACTCGACGAGGGCTACTCACCGCCGGAGCGGCCCTGGGCGGTGAACAAGCCCGCCATCACCGCGGCGGGCCGCCTGCGGGGCGAGACGCTCGACGAACGCCTGGCCGAGGAGCTCCCGGACCTGCCGGTCCCCGACGGGGACGGCATCGGGGACGCGTGGGACACCGACGGGGAGCTGATCGACGGCGAGGTCGGGGGCCCGCGTGCCGGGCGTCTGGTCGCCCCCGACGAGGGCGCGCACTACGAGACCGAGGGCATGGTCGCCCAGGACATCGGCATCGACGGGGCGGCCGCCTCCGCCGAGGAGGCCGCGATGCATCTCGTACCGGAGTCCGAGGAGTACTGAGCCCTCCTGACCCGGTCCCGTCGGGACCCGGTCGCGCGGGTCACCCGGCCGGGGGGCGGTCCTTGCGCATGTCCGGCCCGCCGCCGGTCACCGTCCCGCATGCGGACTCCTCGCCGCTCTGCAGGGGCGGAGCGCCGATGGCGCAGTAGTGCTTGCACGCCGGAGCCGGCTTGGCCGGCTCTTCGGGGGTCTCGCGGAGCACGTCGGAGCGGATGCCGAACCAGGCGAGAAGCGAGCCCACCACGAGCATCCCGGCGCAGATCGTGACGGCGACCCGGAACCCGTGGCCGAAGGCGGCCGGGTCCTCGTAGTCGTCGCCGGAGAGCCCGGCCATGAGCGGCAGGGCGGCCACCGCGAGGAGGCCCGCCGCACGGGCCACGGCGTTGTTCACCCCGGACGCGGTGCCCGCGAGCCGCACCTCGGCGGCGCCGAGGACGGTGGCCGTGAGCGGGGCGACCGTGGTCGCCAGGCCCAGGGCGAACACGCACACCGCGGGCAGGACGTCGGCGACGTACGAGGCGTCCGCGCCGATCCGCAGCATCAGCAGCAGGCCGACGGCGGAGATCGCCGGCCCGACCGTCATGGGGATCCGCGGCCCGATGCGCTCGGCGAGCCGGCCCGCGCGCTCCGACAGCGCCAGCATGATGACCGTGATGGGCAGCAGCGCCGTCCCGGACGCCAGGGGGGAGTACCCGGCCTCGGTCTGCAGCTCCAGCACCAGGAAGAAGAACAGGCCGCCGAGCGCCGCGTAGACCGCGAAGGTGACCAGGTTCGCGGCGGTGAACTGGCGGTTCGAGAAGAGCCTCGGCGGCAGCATCGGGTGCGGGCTGCGCCGCTCGGTCACCACGAACCCGGCGAACGCGGCCAGGCCCGCCGCGCCGGAGACGCAGACGGCGGCGATGTCCGGGTGGCTTCCGCCCGCGGAGATCAGGGCGTAGGTGACCCCGGCGAGGCCGACCGCACCGAGCACGGCGCCCGCGACGTCGAAGCCGCCGGTGACGCTCTCGTCGCGGCTCTCCGGGACGTGCCGGGAGGCGACCGCGATGACCAGGACGGCCAGCGGGAGGTTGATGAAGAACACCCAGCGCCAGCTGACGGCGTCGACCAGCCAGCCGCCGAGCAGCGGCCCCAGCGCCCCCGCGATGCCGCCCAGGCCCGACCACACGCCGATCGCGCGGGCCCGGTCCTGGGACGCGAAGGACGCCTGGATCAGGGCCAGCGACCCGGGGGTGAGCAGCGCCCCGCCGACACCCTGCAGGGCGCGGGCGGCGATCAGCACCTCGATGCTGGGGGCGATGCCGCACAGCAGGGAGGCCAGCGCGAACCACACCGTGCCGATCATGAAGACCTTGCGCCGCCCGAAGCGGTCGCCGAGCGAGCCGCCCAGCAGGATGAGCGCGGCGAGGGTCAGGGTGTAGGCGTTGATCGTCCACTGGAGGCCGGCGAGCGTGGCGCCGAGCTCCTTGCCGATCGTCGGGAGGGCGACGTTGACGACGGTGCCGTCGAGGAGGGTCATGCCCGAGCCCAGGACCACCGCCGCGAGGACCCATCGCCCGCTCGCCCCGCCCAGCGTCAGCGTGCCGGCCCGGTCCGTCGCGCCCGCGGCTTCCGTCATCCCAGCCTCCGCCATCCCCCGCCGTCCCCCGCGGGTCGTCACCGAATCTACTCTGAGGGCCGGGGTACCGCGTGGCGGTGGGATCCGTCCACGGACTACCTTGGCCCCGGTCGACGATCATCGCGTACCGGGGGGAAGCATGCGCAGGCTGACGTATTTCGTGGCGTCCACGATCGACGGATTCGTGGCCGGGCCGGAGGGCGAGTACGACTTCCTCGCGGCCGTGGGCGACCACATGGAGACGGTCCTCGCCGAGTACCCGGAGACCCTGCCGGCGCAGGCCCGCGGCCCGCTGGGCATCGCCGACGCGCCGAACCGGCGGTTCGACACGGTGCTGATGGGCCGGGCCACCTACGAGGTGGGGCTGCCCTTCGGGCTCACCAGTCCCTATCCGCACCTGCGGCAGTACGTGGTGTCCGGCGGCATGACGGCGAGCCCGGACCCCGCTGTGGAGCTGGTCTCCGGTGACCCGCTGGAGTTCGTGCGCGGGCTGAAGCAGCGGGACGGGGCGGGCATCTGGCTGTGCGGGGGCGGCCGGCTGGCGGCCTCGCTGCGCCCGGAGATCGACGAGCTGGTCGTCAAGCTCAACCCCGTGGTGGCGGGCGCCGGTGTCCCGCTGTTCGCGGGCGAGTTCGCCCCGCAGGCGTACAACGTAACCGAGGTGCGGACGCACAAAAGCGGCGTGCTGATGGTGACGTACGCCCGCCGGGAGGACTGAGCGGCGTCCGGGGCGTCCCCACCCGGGAATCCCGCGCCGCGGTGGGCGTTGCACCAAGGGTGATCGCACCGCAGCTCCCCCCGATTCCGTTCTCGATCCTCGACCGCTCCCCCGTCCGCGAGGGCGCCGAGCCCGCGCAGGCGTTGCGGGACACGGTGTGGCTGGCACGGCACGCCGAGGAGCTGGGCTACCGGCGCTTCTGGGTGTCGGAGCACCACGGGGTGCCGGGGGTGGCGGGGTCCTCGCCTGCGGTGCTGGCCGCGGCGGTCGCCGCAGCCACGTCCCGGATCCGGGTGGGCACGGGCGGGGTCATGCTGCCCAACCACCGGCCGCTGGTGGTGGCGGAGCAGTTCGGGGTGCTGGAGTCGCTGTTCCCCGGGCGGATCGACATGGGGCTGGGGCGGTCGGTGGGCTTCACGGACGGAGTGCGCCGGGCGCTGGGGCGCGATGCCCAGGCCGCCGGGGACTTCGAGGAACTGCTGACGGAGCTGCTCGGGTACTTCACCGGCACGGCAGGCCCCGGCGCGGTGCACGCGCGGCCGCCGGAGGGGATGCGCGTCCCGGTGTTCGTGCTGGCCACGGGCGCGGGAGCGGCCACGGCGGCGGCCTTCGGGCTCCCCCTGGTGATCGCCGCGGTGCGGGGCGAGGAGCGCATGCGGGAGGCGATCGAGGCCTACCGCGCGGCGTTCCGGCCCTCGGCGTGGGCGGCGCGGCCGTACGTCGTGGTGTCGACGACCGTGTCCGTCGCGGAGACGACGGAGGCCGCGCGGCGGCTGCTGGTGTCCGAGGCCTGGTCGCTGGCGCACTCGCGTACGCAGGGCGAATTCCCGCCGCTCGCGCCGCCGGACGCGGTGCTGGCGCGGCACATGACGGCGCGCGAGCGCGAGGTGTTCGAGGGGACGCTGTCGAACGGCGTCCACGGCACCGAGGACGAGGTGACGGCCGCGCTGTCGGGCCTGGCGGCACGCACCGGGGCGGACGAGGTGCTGGTCACCACGGCCGGCTACGACCGGTCGGCGCTGCTGGACTCGCACCGCCGTCTGGCGCGGCTCGCGGGGCTGGGCACACACGCCGTGGCGGCGCGCTGACCGATGGCCGGAAGGTGCCTGCGGTGATCGCCGCCGTCACGGCGGCCGAGGGAAGCGCCCGCGCCCCCAACTCGGCTGCCACGGGCCGGTCATGGTCCGCGAGAACGCCGACCTCAGTGGCCCGCCGGGAGAGTTGCCGTTACCGGCCGGGCAACTCGTCGCCCTGCGACGGCTGCCGAAGCGGCGTCACGGTCACGGGAGGGACGTCAGGCGGTGGGGCCCTCGTACACGTCGTCGTTGCGGCCCTCCGCGAACTCCCACCACGACAGCGGCAGCCAGTCACCGTCCACGAAGGCGTCGACGGCGGAGCCCCGTCCGCTGATGGCCACGCGCGTGCCCACCGGGTACACCGTGCCGGACAGGCCGGGCACGGGGACGAGCAGCGTTCCTGAGCGGTGGGCCATTCTTCCCGCCTTTCCTCGCGGTCAATCACAAATCGCCATATTCCACGTGAAGAATAGCTGGCTTGTCTCGCACTGCCCAAGGGGGCAGCATGAGAAATAGGTCACGTAAGCCGCGAATCAGACACCAATCGGAGGTGTCCACGTGAAGGCCGTCGTCTACAAAGGACCGTTCGAAGTAGCCATCGAGGAAGTCGACAATCCACGCCTGCAGCACCCCAACGACGTGATCGTCAGGGTGACGTCGACCGCGATCTGCGGCTCCGACCTGCACATGTACGAGGGCCGGACCGCCGCGGAGCCCGGCATCGTCTTCGGCCACGAGAACCTGGGGATCATCGACCAGGTCGGCGAGGGGGTCACCACCCTCAAGCAGGGCGACCGCGTGGTCATGCCCTTCAACGTCGCCTGCGGATTCTGCAAGAACTGCTCGGCGGGTTTCACCGGCTACTGCCTGACGGTCAATCCGGGGTTCGCCGGAGGCGCTTACGGCTATGTGGCCATGGGCCCCTGGCCGGGCGGTCAGGCGGAATACGTGCGCGTACCGTACGCGGACTTCAACTGTCTGAAACTGCCGGAGGGCACCGCCAACGAGTCCGACTTCGTGCTCCTCGCCGACATCTTCCCGACCGGGTACCACGGCTGTGAGCTCGCCCAGGTCTCCCCCGGCGAGAGCGTCTCGGTGTACGGCGGCGGCCCGGTCGGGCTGATGGCCGCGTACTCGGCGATGCTGCGCGGGGCGGCCAAGGTGTTCGTCGTGGACCGCGTGCCGGAGCGGCTGCAGAAGGCCGAGGAGATCGGCGCGGTCCCGATCGACTTCACCAAGGGCAGTCCGGTGGACCAGATCAAGGAGCACACGAAGGGCGAGGGCACCGACAAGGGCGTCGACGCGGTCGGCTACCAGGCCCAGGCCGGCGGCGCGGGCCGCGAGGAGCCCGCGGCGGTGCTGAACTCCCTGATCGACACCGTGCGCCCCACCGGCGCCCTGGGCATCCCCGGCCTGTACGTGCCGTCCGACCCGGGCGGCCCGGACGAGCAGGCCAAGAGCGGCCGGCTGCTGGTCGCCATCGGCCGGCTCTTCGAGAAGGGCCTGCGGCTGGGCACCGGGCAGTGCAACGTCAAGCGCTACAACCGGCAGCTGCGCGACATGATCATCGAGGGTCGCGCCCGCCCGAGCTTCGTGGTCTCCCACGAGCTGCCCCTGACGGACGCGCCGTCGGCGTACGAGAAGTTCGACAAGCGGATCGAGGGCTACACCAAGGTCGTCCTCCACCCGGGTCAGGGCTGATCCGGCGCAAGCGCGGCGCCCGGGGTCCGGTCAGCAGCTCTCCGGGCCCTGGGCGTCGTAGGGCCCGGAGGGGCTGACCTCCTCCAGGGTGTACGTGTACAGGTCGAACTCGACCAACCCGTCCGCATGCGTGGTCACCCGGGGCGGGCGGGTCCCCGGATACCGGGAGGCGATGACGTCGGCGACCCTGTGGGCGGTCGCCGCGTCGGCAGCGGCGATGCGCACGTAGGCCACTCCCGGTTCGTACAGCGGTCCGAGTTGTCCGGTCATGCTGCTCCCCTTGTCCCGTCCGTCCGGCGGATTACCGCTGGAGACAGCCCGTCGGTCGTCGCGGTTGCCCGCGCGGGCTGGGTTCACTCGAAGATGTCAATGCGGGGGCTCAGGACAGCAGGAAGTCGGCCTTCCCGTCCTTGGCGCCCTGGATGAACATCCTGATCTCGTGGTCCGTGTAGATGAGGGCCGGCCCGTCGGGGTCGGTGGACTGCCGCAGCGCGACCCTGCCGTCGGCCAGTTTCATGGCCTCCACGCAACTGCCCCCGTTGCCGCCGCTCCACGGCTTGTGCCAGCCCTCGGTACCGAGGTCGACGGCGCGCATGCCGTTGTATATGCGGTCGTCCATGTATGTCAGATCTCCTTGCGGATGCCATCGAGGATGGCTGCGGTGCTGTGTGCCGGCGCGGCTTGCGCGCACATCCGGTCGAGGGCCTCGAGGAACGCCGAGACGTCGTCCACGTCGTCCAGGTAGGCGGCGCCCACCAGGCTCTCGGTGAACACGACGTCCGGCAGCTCGCGGATCTGGAACCGGAAGATGTGGAAAGGCCCGTACATCGCCGGGTGCGGCCCGGCGTCGAAGGGCATGATCTGCAGTCTCACCTGCGGCAGCTCACAAGCCTCGGCCAGCCGGTCCAGCTGGGCGCGCATGACGCCGGGACTGCCGATGGGGCGGCGCAGCACGGTCTCGTCCATCACCACCCACAGCAGCGGGGCCTCGGGCCGGGCGATCAGCGCCTGCCGTTCCCGGCGGAGCGCGACCAGGCGCTCGAGTTCCTCCGCGGAGGCGCCCGGGCGGCCGGCCCTCAGCACGGCGCGCGCGTAGTCCTCGGTCTGCAGCAGACCGGGGACGTAGTGCGGCTCGTAGGCGCGGATGATGGCCGCCTCGCCCTCGAGGCTGACGAAGGCGCTGAACCAGGACGGCAGGACGTCGCGGTAACGGTGCCACCAGCCGGGACGGTTGCCCTGCCGGGCGAGGTCGATGAAGGTCGCCGCCTCGGCGGCGTCGACGCCGTACAGCGCCAGCAGCTTCTCCACGTACGGGATGCGCAGGCCGACCTCGGCCTTCTCCATCCGGCGCACGGTGGCATGGGTGACGTCCAGCTCGCGCGCGGCCTGTTCGTACGAGCAACCCGCCTTCTCCCGCAGGTCGTGGAGGCGTTTGCCGAGGATCACGCGGAGGACGGTCGGCGCCCCGCTCGCCTTCGCCTCACCCACGTCGCAACTCACGCATGGCAGCAGTGTGCCATGTCAGGAATGGAACCCACACCCTGATACTAGCGATTGTGCAATTTGCAGAATGACCCTTGCCTTCTGTGCAAGCAGTGGCCATAGTTGCGTGTGTGCTCTTTGCCCTCAGCGCCCGGGACACCTTCCGGCTCCGACTGCCGGCGCAGGCCTCGTCGGTCGGCGTCGCGCGGCGCCAGGTGCGTTCCGCGCTGAGCGGATGGGGCCTGGCGGAACTGGGCGACGACGCCGGCCTCGTGGTGAGCGAACTCTTCACCAACGCGGTCGTGCACAGCGGCAGCGACCACGTCGCGTGCCTGCTCTGGACGGCGGGCGGCACGCTGCACATCGAGGTCGTCGACGAAGGGCGCGGGCCCGCGGGTCCCCAGGCACGTGCGGCCGCCGACGGCGACGAGAACGGCCGCGGGCTGGCCCTCGTCGCCCATTTGGCCGAAGGCTGGGGCGTTCGTCCGCCGGCGCACGGCACCGGTCGCGCGGTGTGGGCGACCCTCTCCTGCGCCCGCCCCGGGGCGGTCCGGCGCAGCGGTTGAACACCGGGTGACGACCGCCCGGCATCCGCGGGAAGGGTGGCCGTCGCCGCGGCGCGCCGTATTGGGATGGTGGCACCCCGCGTCCGGGCATAGGCTTCTCCCGACGGAAAGGCCCTCGGGGGAGCACCAACACCCCCTGCCTCCGCCCCGGGAGGAACCGCCCACCGCGGTCCCCGCCCGGTTCCGCAACCGGCGCCACCGCGTCCGCTCAGCCATCAGCCCGACCGGGCGGTCGGCGTCCGGCAGCGGCCGGGCCGGCGTCCGGCTCACCCGACACGAAGGAGTGCGCGGTGACACCCGAGAAGTCAAAGCGGAACCAGCTCCCCAAGGAGCCTGACGATCAGCCCGCGCAACAGCGGGAGGTGCGGAACCTGGACGTCTGGGCCAGGTCGGCACCGATCCGACTGGCCGGCTACGAGGACGATCTGAACGAGCCGCACATCCTGCGCAGCATCGACTGACCCTCCGGCACGGCCGGTTCACGGGCCGTACGGGCAACGAAGCCCGTACGGCCCCTGCCGTGTCCCGGGCCTCGCGGCGGCGTTTCCGGCCCGCTCAGCCTGCCGCGTCCACGGCGCGGCCGCCCGGCGGTTCGATGGCGTAGAGGTCCAGGACGTCGGGCGGTACGGCGCGGCCCGGTCCCCCGGCGCGCACCCACGCGACGATGTCGCCGAGGGCGGCGGGGTCGTTGACCAGGCCGAGCCAGACCGGCCGGCCTCCGGCCGCGCGCCCCTCCGGCGAGGGCTGCACGACGACGACGTTGGCCTGTTCGCACACGTCGAGGCACTCGGTGACGCGTACCCGGCAGACCCCGGCGAGTTCCCGCCGGAGCAGGTCGAGTTGAGCGTCGTGGTCGACGCCGGGGACCTTCTCCGTACCGCAGCAGCAGTCGCGGCAGACGCTCACCGTGCAGGCGCCCTGCCGCGGCACACCGCCGCTCACGTGAGGGTGATCCGCACGCCCACCGTGCCCTCGCGGCCGCGGCGCAGCCGGCTGCCGAACAGGGTCAGCCGGCCGATCAGGCCGTACTTGCGTGCGACCAGGGAACGGTAGCGCTCGGTCTCCTGCGGTCCGAGGATCTCGGCGCGCGCGGGCACCTGCTCCCCGGTGGGGTTGCCGCGTACGTCGCAGGGGCCGACCAGTACGTCGGCGCGGTTGCGGATTCGCTTGACCTTGCCGGAGTCCGCCGCGGTCCAGGCGCCGACCGCCTCACCGTCGCGGACCACCCAGACCGGGGTGGCAACGGTACGGCCGTCCCGCCGGTAGGTGGTCACCAGTACGTACTTGCCCGCCGCGAGCCGGGCGGACGCGCTGTCCTCGATCATGGACCAAGGCTACGCGGGAACGGCCTCCTCGGCCGGTGCCCGGAGCGTTTTGCCCAGGCACACGCTGAGCGGACTGTCCTTGTAGTGGCCGAACTTGGTCACCGGCGTGTAGCCGCAGGAGGCGTAGAGGGCGATCGCCTCCGGCTGCATCTGCCCCGTCTCCAGCACCATCCGGGTGCGGCCCGCCGCGGCGGCGCCGGCCTCCAGTGCGGCGAGCATCCGGCGTGCGAAGCCCCGGCCCCGGGCCTGCGGCACCACGTACATGCGCTTGACCTCGGCGTCGCCGTCCTCGAAGCCCTCCGGGGAGGCGTCCTGACCGCGCCAGCCGCCGGTCGCCACGGGGGCGCCGTCGAGGTAACCGACCATGAACTCGCCCTGCGGGCCGTCGAAGTGGTCGGGGTCCATCGCCGTCTCGTCGGGGCCGCCGTACCGCACGACGTACTCCTGCTGCACCTGCTCGGTCAGCAGCACGGCGTCGGGGTGGTCGTAGCGCGTCTTCCGGATCTCCACCCGCACATCGTACGGGTGTGCGGCCTACGCCCCGGTACGGGCGCCCTCGGGCGGGCCGGTATCGTCCCCGTCATGCTCACCGTGACGACCGTGAACGTGAACGGGCTGCGCGCCGCGGCCAAGAAGGGCTTCCTCCCCTGGCTGGAGGCGACCACGGCCGACGTGGTGTGCCTCCAGGAGGTCCGCGCCGAGGCCGCGCAGCTGCCCGAGGAGGTCCGTGCGCCCGAGGGCTGGCACGTGCTCCACGCCCCGGCGGCCGCGAAGGGCCGGGCCGGGGTGTCCCTCTACTCGCGGCAGGAACCGTCCGCGAGCCGGATCGGCTTCGGCTCGGAGGAGTTCGACGGCTCCGGCCGCTACGCGGAGATCGACCTGCCCGGCGTGACGGTCGCCAGCCTCTACCTCCCCTCGGGCGAGGTCGGCACGGAGCGACAGGAGGAGAAGGAGCGCTTCATGGCGGCGTTCCTGGAGCACATGGTCAAGCTGCGGGAGAAGGCCGCCGCCGCCGGCCGCGAGGTGCTGATCTGCGGCGACTGGAACATCGCGCACACCGAGCGCGACCTCAGGAACTGGCGGGCCAACCAGAAGAACGCCGGCTTCCTCCCCGAGGAGCGGGCGTGGCTCTCCCGCGTCTACGACGAGGCCGGGTACACCGACGTCGTGCGCCACCTCACCCCGGAGGGCGAGGGCCCGTACACGTGGTGGTCCTACCGCGGCCGCGCCTTCGACAACGACAGCGGCTGGCGCATCGACCTCCACGTCGCGACCCGCGGCCTGGCGGCCCGGGCGGCGCAGACCCGGGTCGAGCGCGCGGACACGCACCCCGAGCGCTGGTCCGACCACGCGCCGGTGACGGTCGCCTACGATCTCGGCCGGTAGGTCCTCCAGGGGAGCAGGGGGAACCGGGGGCATGCGGCGGCACTGGCCGCGGGGCGTGGAGCGCACGGACCGTCCGGGCTTCGCGCTGTCCCGGTCCGGGGACGGCCTGCTGTGGGGCGTGTGCGCGCGGGTGTCGGGGCTGCTCGTGGACCCGTACCGGCGTCCGTACCAGCTCGTCGCGTGCGAACCGTCCGGCCCGCTGCTCGACGTCCTGGACGGGCCGGGCACGGGATTCCCCGGTGACCTCTGGCTGAGCCCGCGGGACTGCGGGCGGCACGCCGCGCCGGATCCGTTCGACGACCCGCACGCGCCTTGGCGGCTGGAGGACGCGCGGATCACGGGTCACCGCCGTCGCCGCGGCGCGCCCGCCGCGTGGGACGTGTTCCTGGACGCCGTGGACGGGTGGCCCGAGCCGCCCGGCGAACCCTGCCTCGCGGCGGGGCTGCTGATCCACGACGGACACCGGGCCCTGGGCGTCTGCCGGGACGCCTCGGACGTCGTCCCGCCGGACGGAGCGCCGTCCCGGACGCCGCTGCGGCTGCTCGGCTGCGCGCCCGGCCCGGAGCTGCGGGCCGCCCTCGGAACCGGCACCCGCCGCTCCCTGCGCCTGGACGAGGCCGTGCTGGAGGTCCTCGGCGACAGGGGCGAGGCCGTCCTGGACCGGTACGTGACCGCGGAGGTCGCCGGGTGGCGGCCGTCGGCACTCGGCCCCGGGCTCGTCGACGTCGATCTCGCCGACGGCGTGTGGGAGCCCTTCCCGGCTCGTTCCCGGGCGCTGTGGGACCGGTGGCTCGCCGGGCCCCCGGCGGAGTCCGGTACCTGGTCCGGGTACGCCACCCGTGAGCGGTCGTTGTGGCTGGGCCTCGTCCGGGACCGCGGCTGCGCGGGCCCGCGTCCGGCGCGGCCCGCCGGGCTCGTGTACGACCTGGACGGCCGGCACGTCACTGACGAGCCCGGCCTCCACCTCGCGCTGGGTGAGGCGGTGAACGGTCCGGGCGGCTACTTCGGCTGCAATGCGGACGCCCTGGCCGACTGCCTACGCGGCGGCTTCGGGGTCACCACCCCGTGCACCCTGGTGTGGCGGGATTCCGCGGTCGCCCGGCGGGCGCTGGGCGTGACGCTGAACTCCCACGGGGAGCCGGACAGCCGCTTCGGCCTGGTCCTGGAGGTGCTGGCCGAGGGCGGCGTGGAAGTCGTCCTCGCCTGAGGGCGTGGCGGCACCCGGTGCCGCCGTACGGGACCGCCTAAGGGCGCCGTCGCCGTATCGTCTAGTCAGCTGCCCTTTTCCGGAGGAGTACCCATGGCGCCGCCCGTCGTCCGCTCTCTGCGCGAGCAGATCCGCGAGTTCATCGTGGACGGCATCGTCAGCGGGCGGTGGAAGCCCGGGGAGCGGATCGTCGAGCGGGGCATCGCCACCGAGCTGGAGGTCAGCCAGACGCCCGTACGGGAGGCGCTGCGGGAGCTGGAGGTCATGCGGCTGATCGAGTCCGCCCCGAACAAGGGGGTGCGGGTGCGCCGGCTGACCGCCGGGGACCTGGAGGAGATCTACCCGGTGCGGGCGGGCCTGGAGCAGATCGCCGCGGAGCTCGCGGCGCCGCGCCTGCGGCACGACCTGTCGGCGCTGGAGGCCGAGGTCGCGCTGCTGCACGAGGCCGACGAGGAGGGCGACGCCGGAGCGCAGGTACGGCACACCGTGGCGTTCCACCGCGAGCTGGTGCGCGCCTCCGGCAACAGCGTGCTGCTGCACACCTGGGAGTCGCTGGGCATCGAGGTGTGGACGGCGCTGTCGATCCGCTGGCTGGGCACCCGGCAGCGGCTGTACGCCGAGGAGCACCAAGCGGTGGTGGAGGCCTTCCGCAGGGACGACCCGCGGGTCGGTGAGCTGGTCAAGGAGCATGTGCTGGGCTGTGCCCCGCAGGGCGGCTGACGCCGGCCCGGAACACCCCCGCCCGGGAAACCCCCCACCCGGAACACCCCCCGCCCGGACGCCCGGAGCCCCCTTTGTGACCCTCGCCACAAGGTATTTGATCGATCATCGATCAGTCTTACCCTTTGAGACACGGGGACACCCCTGCCCGCACGGAACCAACTGGGAGGCGTTCACCATGACCGACGCCACGCTGAGCGCGCTCGATCACCTGCCGGACCCGGACCCGGAGGAGACCGGCGAATGGGCCGCCTCACTCGACGCGGTCACCCACGCCGCCGGCCCTGATCGCGCGGCGTACCTGATGCGCCGCACCTTCGACCACGCGCAGGCGTCCGGTCTCGCGGTCCCGTCGCTGCTGGAGACGGAGCACATCAACACCATCCCGACCGCCGCGGAGCCCGAGCTCCCCGGCGACCTGGAGATGGAGCGGCGCATCGCCGGATGGAACCGCTGGAACGCCGCCGCCATGGTGACCCGCGGCAGCCGCCTGGGCCTGGGCGGCCACATCGCCACCTTCGCCTCCGCGGCCTGGCTGTACGAGACCGGCTTCAACCACTTCTTCCGCGGCAAGGAGGGCGACGGCTCCGGCGACCAGCTGTACGTCCAGGGCCACGCCTCCCCCGGCATCTACGCCCGCGCGTTCCTCGACGGCCGGCTGACCGAGCGGCAGCTGGACAACTTCCGCCAGGAGGCCGGCGGCGACGGCCTGCCGTCCTACCCGCACCCGCGGCGACTGCCCTGGCTGTGGGAGTTCCCGACCGTGTCGATGGGCCTCGGCCCGCTCGCCGCGATCCAGCAGGCGCGCTTCAACCGCTACCTGACCCACCGCGGCATCAAGGACACCTCCGGCTCGCACGTGTGGGCCTTCCTCGGCGACGGCGAGATGGACGAGCCGGAGTCGACCGCCGCCCTCGGCCTCGCCGGCCGTGAGGGGCTGGACAACCTCACCTTCGTGATCAACTGCAACCTGCAGCGTCTCGACGGGCCGGTCCGTGCCAACTTCAAGATCGTCCAGGAGCTGGAGGCGAAGTTCCGCGCCGCCGGCTGGAACGTCGTCAAGTCGCTGTGGGGCTCCGCCTGGGACGAGCTGTTCGCCCTCGACACCACGGGCGCGCTCGTGCGGCGGCTGCGCGAGGTACCCGACGGGCAGTTCCAGACCTACGCCACCCGCGACGCCGCGTACATCCGCGAGCACTTCTTCGGCGCCGACCCGGCCCTGGCCGAGATGGCGAAACTGCTGACGGACGCCAAGATCACCGAGTGCTTCCACACCTCCCGCGGCGGCCACGAGCCGCGCAAGGTGTACGCCGCCTACCGCGCGGCCACCACGCACAAGGGCGCGCCGACCGTGATCCTCGCGCAGACCGTCAAGGGCTGGACGCTGGGCCGCGGTTTCGAGTCGCGCAACGCCAATCACCAGATGAAGAAGCTCACCCTCCCCGAGTTCCGCGCCATGCGCGACCTGCTCGAACTCCCCATCGCGGACAGCGCGCTCGCCGGGGACCTGGTGCCGTACGCCCACCCGGGCGCCGACTCCCCCGAGGTGCGCTACCTGCAGGAGCGCCGCGCCGAACTCGGCGGCCCCGCCCCGGCCCGCCGGGTGCACCCGGTGGCGCTCCCGGAGCCGTCCGCGAAGCCCTTCGAGGCCCTGGCCAAGGGCTCCGGCAGCCAGGAGATCGCGACCACGATGGCCCTGGTCCGGCTGATGAAGGACCTGATGCGGGAGAAGGAGAGCGGTCGCCGCTGGGTGCCGATCGTCCCCGACGAGGCGCGCACCTTCGGCATGGAGTCGCTCTTCCCGAGCGCGGGCATCTACTCGCCGCTCGGCCAGACCTACGACCCGGTCGACCGCGACATGCTCCTGTACTACCGGGAGGCGGAGAACGGGCAGATCCTCAACGAGGGCATCACCGAGGCCGGTTCGATGGCCTCCTTCACCGCCGCGGCGACCTCGTACGCCACGCACGGCGAGCCGATGATCCCGTTGTACATCTTCTACTCGATGTTCGGCTGGCAGCGGACCGCCGACCAGATGTGGGCCCTCGCCGACCAGCTCGGCCGCGGCTTCCTGGTCGGGGCGACCGCGGGCCGCACGACGATGACGGGTGAGGGCCTGCAGCACGCCGACGGCCACTCGCACCTGATCGCGTCCACCAACCCGGCGGCGGTCTCGTACGACCCGGCCTTCGCCTACGAGGTCGGCGTCATCGTCCGCGACGGCCTGCGCCGCATGTTCGGCCCGGACGCGGAGGACGTCTTCTACTACCTGACGGTCTACAACGAGCCCAAGATCCAGCCGGCCATGCCCGCGGAGCCGGGCGTCGAGGAAGGCATCGTCAAGGGCCTGTACCGCTTCCGCGCCGCCGACACCGCCGGGCTGTCCGCCGACGCGCCGCGGCTGCAGCTGATGGCCTCCGGCACGGCGATCCACTGGGCCCTGGAGGCGCAGCAGCTGCTGGCCGCGGAGTGGGGCGTGGCGGCGGACGTGTGGTCGGCGACCTCGTGGAGCGAGCTGCGGCGCGGTGGCCTGGCGTACGACGCGGCCCGGCTGCGCGGCGAGGACGCCCCGCTCCCCCACGTCACCCGTGTCCTGGAGGGCGCACAGGGCCCGGTGCTGGCGGTGAGCGACTGGATGCGCGGGGTGCCGGACCAGATCAGCCAGTGGGTGCCGCAGGAGTGGCACTCGATCGGCACCGACGGCTTCGGCCTGTCGGACACGCGCGATGCGGCGCGCCGCCACTTCGGCGTGGACCCGCAGTCGGTGGTCGTCGCCGCGCTGGCCGCGCTCGCCGGGCGCGGCGAGGTCAAGCGGGAGACCGTGCACGAGGCCCGGGAACGTTACGGGCTCTGAGCTCCCCGCTCCGCCCCGGGCGGGGGCATGAGGGCCGGGCACGCCGTCACAGGCGTGCCCGGCCCTCTTCCGTGTCCGCCCCCTGCGCCCCCTCCCCAGATACATAAGGCAGTGATATAAATTCCTTATGCATCTTCCCGACGACGACCCGGACCACGGCCACGCCGTCGACGTGGCGCGGGCACTGGAGCGGCTGTACCGCATGCTGCGCAGGCTCAGCCAGCCGAGCGAGCTGTCGCTGACCACGGTGGCGACGCTGTCCACGCTGGAGCAGTCCGGCCCGCTCCGGCTGACCGAGCTGGCGACCCTGGAGGGCGTCACGCAGCCGGCGATGACCCAGGTCGTGTCACGGCTGGCCGAGGCGGGACTGGCCGGTCGCGCGGCGGACCCCGCGGACGGGCGTGTGGTGCTCGTCCACATCACCGACGCGGGCCGGGAGGCCATCGCCCGGCGTCGCGCCGTGCGCGCCGAGCGGCTCGGGGAGTTGCTGGAACAGCTGAGCCCGGACGAGCGGGCGGCCCTGGTGGCCGCGCTGCCGGCCGTGGAGGCACTGACCCGGCTGGGGCCGCCCCCGGCCCCGTCGCGCCCGGCCCAGCGGAGCAGTTGATCAGGCATCGGTTTCTACGTCGGAGCACCTACATGACCGCGCATGCGCAATCGTCCCGTTCCGTGAATCCGTTCAAACAGCCGAAGGCCGTGTTCGCGGTCGCCTTCGCCTGTGTGGTCTCGTTCATGGGGATCGGTCTGGTCGACCCCATCCTGCCCGCGATATCGCAGCAACTGGACGCCACTCCGAGCCAGGTGACGCTGCTGTTCACCAGCTACCTGGTGGTGACCGCGGTCGCCATGCTCATCACCAACTGGGTCTCCAGCCGGATCGGCGCCAAGCGGACGCTGATCGCGGGCCTCGCCCTGATCGTGGTGTTCTCCGCCCTGGCCGGCACCTCGGGGAGCATCGGCGGCATCGTCGGCTTCCGGGCGGGCTGGGGCATCGGCAACGCGTTGTTCATCGCCACCTCCCTGGCGGTGATCGTGGCCTCGGCGAGCGGCGGATTCGTGGGCGCGATCATCCTCTACGAGACCGCGCTGGGCGTCGGCATCGCGGTGGGCCCGCTGCTTGGCGGCCTGCTGGGCAACGTGAGCTGGCGCGGCCCGTTCTACGGTGTCGCCGTCCTGATGGCCATCGCGCTGGTCGCCACCGTCGTCCTCGTGGAGCCGATCCCGTTGCCGGCCCGCAAGACCGGGCTGAGCGAGCCGCTGCGGGCGCTGCGCCACCGCGGCCTGCTGACGATGTCGCTGACGGCCCTCTGCTACAACTGGGCCTTCTTCACCGTGCTCGGCTACGCGCCCTTCCCGATGGGGCTCGGCGCGGTCCAGCTCGGCCTGGTCTTCACCGGCTGGGGCGCCCTCGTCGCGGTCTTCGCCGTCTTCGGGGCGCCGCGGCTGCAGGCCCGGCTGGGCATCGCGCGGACGCTCTACGCCAACCTCGCGCTGTTCGCCCTCACCGTGCTGGCCATCGCGATCTGGACCGACGACCGGACCGTGCTGATCGTCTGCGTGATCGTCGCCGGTGTCTTCATCGGCGTGAACAACACCGTCACCACCCAGGCCGTCATGACCGTCGCGCCCGTCGACCGCGCCGTCGCCTCCGCCGCGTACGGCTTCGTCCGCTTCATCGGCGGCGGCCTGGCGCCGTTCGCCGCGGGCAAGCTGGTCGAGGCCTTCGGGATCCACGTGCCGTTCTACATCGGCGCCGGGGCGCTCGTACTGGGCATCGTGATCCTCTCCACGGCCCACGGGCTGCTCAAGGAAGCCGAGAAGGTCCAGGCCGAACAGGTCGACGCCGCCCCGGAACCCGCTCCGGAGCCCGCCCCCGGGGCCGACGCCGCCCCCTCGCTGGTGCCGGTCGAGCACGACACCGCGGCGCACGACGACCCGGGGCGCGGCGCCATCGTCGCCGCCGTGGACAGCTCCCCGCACGCCGAACGGGTCGCCGCGGCCGCCGGCCGCCTCGCGACGATCAACGGCCGTACGGTGCACGTCGTCCACGTCGAGGAGGCCGCGGTCGCGGGTGACGCGGCCGCCGACCCGGAGGACCTGGAGTCCGCCCGGATCGCCGTCCGGGGGCACCTGGACCGGCTCGCCGCCCTCGGCATCCCGGCCGTCGGGCACGTGCTGCGGAACGCCACCGGCCACGGGGAGGTGGGCCGTGTGGTCGCCGAGCACGCGGAGCGCACCGGGGCCCGCGCCATCGTCGTCGGGGCGCCCACCCACGGCGGGCTGTCCGCGCTGCTGGACGCCGGCGCCGGGCAGGCCCTGATGCGGTACGCGACCTGCGACGTCGTCCTGATCAACCCGCGTTCGGCGGAGCTGGAGGCCGCGGCCTGATCCCACGGCGGAAGATCACGGTGGCCGCGCCATCGAAATACCGGCAAACCCGACGTATGGTGGCCTGACGGTGCCATGTGCCGGGGGACGCGGTCACCGTGCCTCCCCATGATCGTGACGGCGGCTCCGGAGGCGGCCATGGCCGATCCCAAGGGCTTTCTCACCACCCCCCGCCGCACCCCCGCGCGGCGCCCCGTCTGCGAGCGCGTCGAGGACTGGCAGGAGGTCTACACCGGCCAGGGCCTGCTGCCGATCATCTCCGCGCAGGCCGGCCGGTGCATGGACTGCGGCATCCCGTTCTGCCACGACGCCTGCCCGCTGGGGAACATGATCCCCGACTGGAACGACCTGGTGTACCGCGAGGACTGGGCCGCCGCGGCGGAACGGCTGCACGCCACCAACAACTTCCCCGAGTTCACCGGCCGGCTGTGCCCTGCGCCCTGCGAGAGCGCCTGCGTCCTGACCATCAACGCCGACCCCGTCACGATCAAGAACGTCGAGGTCGCCATCGCCGACCGCGCGTGGGAGGACGGCCTCGCTTCCCCCCGTCCCCCCGAGCGGCGCTCCGGCCTCACCGTCGCGGTGGTCGGCTCCGGACCCGCCGGACTCGCCGCCGCCCAGCAGCTCACCCGGGTCGGCCACACGGTGACGGTCTACGAACGGGCGGACCGGCTCGGCGGCCTCCTGCGCTACGGCATACCGGAGTTCAAGATGGAGAAGCACCATCTGGACCGGCGCCTGGCGCAGATGCGCGCCGAGGGCACGCTCTTCCGCACCGAGGTCGAGGTGGGCGCCGACCTCGACGCGGAACGGGTCGTCGCCGAGCACGACGCGGTGCTCCTGGCGGTGGGCGCCACGGCATGGCGCGAGCTGCCGGTGCCCGGACGGGAACTGGCGGGTATCCACCAGGCGATGGAGTACCTGCCGCTGGCGAACCGCGTGCAGGAGGGCGACCTGACCGAGTCGCCGGTCAGCGCCGAGGGCAAGGACGTCGTCATCGTCGGCGGCGGCGACACCGGCGCCGACTGCCTGGGCACCGTGCTCCGGCAGCACGCGGCCTCGGTCGTGCAGCTCGACATCAACCCCCTGCCGGGCGAGTACCGCCACGAGCAGGAGCCGTGGCCGGTGTACCCGCACGTCTACCGGGTCTCCCCCGCCCACGAGGAGGCCCGTGAACTGGCCCGGCGCGGCGTCTGGGACCCGGCGGAGCACGGCGGTGTGCCGCTGCCCGGCCCGGAGGGCGACATCCGGGTGTTCTCCGCCTCGACCTTCCGCTTCGAGGGCGACGACGAGGGGCACGTCCGGTCGCTCCACCTGGTCGGGGTGGAGCCGCGGCACCGCCGCCCGCAGCACGGCACCGAGCGCGTCATCCCCACCCAGCTGGTGCTGCTGGCGCTGGGGTTCTCGGGGGCCGAACGCGACAGCGGGCTGGTGACCCAGCTCGGCCTGGAACTCGACCGGCGCGGCCACGTCGTCCGCGACGCCTGCTTCGCCACCGGGGTGGAGAAGGTCTTCGTCGCGGGCGACGCGGGCCGCGGTCAGTCGCTGATCGTCTGGGCGATCGCCGAGGGCCGGTCGGCCGCGGCGGCGGTCGACCGGTGGCTCACCGGCAGCACGTGCCTGCTGGCACCGATCACGCCGACGACCCGGCCGCTGGTGGCGTGACGGCGGCGGAACGCGGACGCGGCTCGAAGCCGGCGGCGCGGTAGCAGGCGTCGATCATGCGCATCGACTCCACGGCGTCGTCGGCGTCCGTGGGCAGCGGGGCGCCGTCGCGCAGGGTCGCCGCGAACGCCTCCAGCTGGTAGGTGTACGACAGGCGCCTGCCCAGTTCCTCGACCCGCTCGCCGTCCGGCGTACGGACCACGACCCGGTCGTCCTGGTGCGGCAGTACGAAGCACGGCGCGGTGGCCTCGCCGCGGCTGCCGACGATGCGCCAGCTCATCTCGAGCGCCTCGGCGTCCATGTGGCAGCGGGCCGAGGCGGTGGCGCCGCCGGGGTACTCCAGGTCGGCGTCCAGCCATTCGTCGACACCCGGCGCCTTGGCGCGCTCCCCGCCGCGCGCGGCCACCAGGCGAGGGGCGCCGCCGGCCCACGGGGCCAGGGACCCCGCCGCGTGCAGGGAGTAGCAGCCCAGGTCCATCAGGGCGCCGCCGGCCAGCGGCAGCGACCAGCGGGGGTCCTCGTCCGCGGGCGCGGGGATGTTGACCACGGCCTCCACGTGCCGCAGCTCGCCGAGCTCACCGGACTCCAGCAGCTCGTGCAGGCGCCGGGTGACCGGGTGGTAGAGGTAGTGGAACGCCTCCATGACGACCACGCCCGCCTTGGCGGCCGCGTCACGCACCTCGACGGCCTCCTCGAGGTTGCTCGCGGAGGGCTTCTCGCTGAGCACGTGCTTGCCCGCCGCGATGGCGGCCAGGTTCCAGGGGCCGTGGAGACCGTTGGCGAGCGGGTTGTAGACGGCCTCGACCTCGGGGTCGGCGATGACGTCGGCGTACGAGTCCAGCACGCGCTCGACGCCGTGCTCGGCGGCGAAGTCCGCCGCCCGGGAGCGGTCGCGGGCGGCCACGGCGACGAGCCGGTGACCGGTCGTGCGGGCGGGGGCGGCGATGGCGGTCCCGGCGATGCGAGCGGCGCCGAGCACGCCGATGCGCAACGGTTCGGTGGTCATGCGGTGCGTACCTCTTCCATGACTGCGGGTCGGTGGTCCCCGTGGAACAACGTGCAGGCCTCGGCGATCCATCCGGCCTCGACCCCGTCGGCGACGCTACACCGCGCAGGCGAACGGCCCGCGACGGCCTCGGGGAAACCGGGCCCGAGGCCGTCGCCGCCGTCGTCGCCACCGCAGCTGCCGCCGCAGTCGCCGCGCCTCAGTCGAAGACGGGACCGGCGGTGCGGGTGCGCTTCATCTCGTAGAAGTCCGGCATGGAGGCGAGGACGACCGCGGCGTCCCAGAGGCGCCCTGCCTCCTCGCCCTTCGGGGCGGGGCTGACCACCGGGCCGAAGAACGCGGCCCTGCCACCGTCCTGACCGGGCAGGGCGACGACGGGGCTGCCGACGTCCTCGCCGACCAGGTCGACGGCTTGCTGGTGGGAGGCGCGCACCAAGGCGTCGAAGGTGTCGGTGTCACCGGCGTCCGCGAGGCTCTCGGGCAAGCCCGCGTCGCGCAGCGCGGCCGCGATCGTCGGCTTGGTCCGGGGCTGCTGGTGCAGGTGGAAGCGGGTGCCCATGGCGGTGTACAGGGGCCCCGTCACCTCGGGTCCGTAAGCCTGCGAGGCCGCGGTCAGGACCCGGACCGGCGCCCATGCCAGGCCCATCAGCTCGCGTATGCGCTCCGGCAGTTGGTCGAGACGGTCCTCGTTGAGCACGGCCAGGCTCATCACGCGCCAGGTGACGTCGACCGGCCGGATCCTCTCGACCTCGAGCATCCAGCGCGAGGTCAGCCAGGTCCAGGGGCACACCGGGTCGAGCCAGAAGTCGACGGCCGTACGGGGGCGGGATTCGTTCACAGGAGGGTCCAAACTCGGTCGCAGGAACCCTGGCGGAGGGGCCAGGGAGACGTCGGGCTCACGTCGTTCACCGGTCGGCGGGGAAATCGGTGGAGACCGTGAGGTCGGCCCAGGCGGCGAGGTCCTCGCGCAACAGCCGCTGCCCCTCTTCGACCAGACGCAGGGCGTCCGTGCCGAGGACGAGGTGGACCGGGGGGTTGTCGGCGTCCAGGACCCGCAGCAGCGCCCGGGCGGCGCGGGCCGGATCACCGGCCTGGTTGCCGCTCTTGGCCTGCCGGGCGGACCTGATGGGGTCGAACAGCGTGTCGTAGTCGGCGATGCTGCGCGGCACGCGGGTCATCGAGCGGCCCGCCCAGTCGGTGCGGAACGAACCGAGGGCGAGGGAGGTGACGTGGATGCCGAAGCCGGCGACCTCCTGGGCCAGGGACGCGGCGATCCCCTCCATGGCGAACTTGCTCGCGCCGTAGAAGGCGACTCCGGGGAGGGCGGTGAGGCCGGCCATGGACGAGAGCGTCACGATGTGCCCGCCGCGGCGCCGGCGCATGTGGGGCAGGACCGCCTTGATGACGGCGACGCTGCCGAAGACGTTGACCTCGAACTGCCGGCGCAGGTCCGCCATCGTCGACTCCTCGACGGTGCCCTCGAGGCCGTAGCCGGCGTTGCTGATCAGCACGTCGACGGGGCCGATGTTCCGTTCCACCTCGTCGACGAGGGGGACGACGGCCTGTTCGTCCGTCACGTCCAGCAGCCTGGCACTGGCACGCCCCGGGGCGAGGGCCTCGAACTCGCCGATCCGCTCCGGTGCGCGGACCGTGCCGACGACCCGGTGACCGGCGGCGAGTGCCTCCTGGGCGAAGGCGCGGCCGAGGCCGCCGCTGACACCGGTGATCAGAAACGTCTTGCTCTGGCCCTGAACGCTCATGGTGTTCCTGCTCCGGGGGAGGTAGTGGAGACGCAGTAGACGATCGGTCTACTACACGATAGGCGACCCGTGGGGGTGCGTCAAAGAGGCGGGGCCCAACCACCCCCCTTGGCCCTGTCCCGGATCTGGGATACCGTCCCGGATGTGAGAGAACCCGCCCCCACGTCCGTCGACGCCCGCCTCGCCGCGCGCCTCGCCGAGCTGCGCGACGAGCGCGGCTGGTCCCTCGACGACCTCGCGACGCGCACCGGCGTCAGCCGCTCGACGCTCTCCCGCCTCGAACGCGCCGAGATCAGCCCCACGGCAGCCCTCCTCGGGCGCCTGTGCACCGCGTACGGACGCACCATGTCCCGGCTGCTCGCCGAGGTCGAGAGCGGCGGCGAGCCCGCGCAGCTCGTTCGCGCCGCCGACCAGCGTGTCTGGACCGACACCCCGTCCGGCTTCGAGCGGCGCTCGGTCTCACCCCCGCACCCCGGACTGCGGGCCGAGATCATCGAGGGGGTGCTGCGCCCCGGTGCGGACATCGCGTACGAAGGCCCACCCGTGGCCGGGCTCGAACACCACGTGTGGCTGCGCGAGGGGGCCCTCGAGGTCACCGTCCAGGACCGCTCGCACCACCTCGCCCCCGGCGACTGCCTCCGCTACCGCCTGTGGGGCACCTCCCGCTTCCGCTGCCCCGGCCCGGACCCCGCCCGCTACGCCGTCGTGGTGGTGCTGCCATGAAG
>NZ_JARAVK010000230.1:0-14674 GCF_033792765.1 Streptomyces sp. PA03-6a
GGCGCGGGTTGCGCGGGTTGCCCCCCTGGACCGGGGGTTGGGCGGCGGGGAGGTCGGCGCGCTGCAGGCGGTCGAGACCGGTGTCCACACGGGCCTCGGGATCGGCCGGATGACTGGTGGCCAGCAGCAGCGCGCGCGGGTGAGGGGCCGGGTCGAGCCGGGCGATGACGCGCAGAGGGGTGCCCGGCGCGCCCGCGAGCAGCCGCAGGTTGTCGCGGTGGGGCAGCGCCGGGTGGTCGTGCGCGGCGGCGAGCCGGAGCGTCAGGCCGTCGCATTCGGCGAGCAGGCAGTCGCCGCCGGCCTCGCGGACGGTGCCGATCAGGGTGACGTCGAGGAAGAGCAGGCCGTCGCCGGTGGTGAGGGCGCGCACCGCCTGTTCGGCGACGGGCACCCGCCACAGGCGGTCCAGGGGTTCGGCCGTCCAGGCGGCGCCGGGGGCCCGTACGGCGCGGACGGCGGCTCCCGCGCCGAGTCTGCCGGTGGGCGAGACCGTCGCTCCGGACACGGCGAGGCCCGCGCGGGACAGTTCGCGGTGGCTGAGGGCGGTGTCGCCGATGCGCACGGCCCGGTCGGCGGCGCCCGTGGCGCGGCCGGGGCCGCCGGGCGCGACGTCGGAGACGGTGTAGAGGCGGCCGTCGGCGTCCGCCGTCCAGGTGACGGCGCCCGCGTAGCCGCTCGCGGTGAGGACGGGCTCCGAGAACAGGCCGTACAGGCGCAGTGAGCCGTCCGGGGTGTACGGCTGTCGCGCGGTGCCGCGCACGGTGGCCAGTTCGGGGCCGGTGGCGTACGGGACCCGGTGGGCGGTGCCGAGGAGTTCGCGCAGCGCGGCGGCCAGGTCGGCGAGGCGGTGCCCGGGGTCGGCGGCGCGGGCGGCGCGCAGCCGGGTGACGACGGAGACGGCCGCCGCGGCGGCGCGGGGCAGCCCGCCCAGCCGGGCGGAGTGCGCGGCCCGCAGCAGTTCGGCCTGGACGACGGCGCCGGAGCCGTCGATGCCCGCGTCGAGGACGGCGGCGCCCGCGGCGCGCAGGGTGTCGGCGGCGGCGTGTTGCTGCGGGGTGGCGCTCTCGGGCGCGGGCCCCGCCTCCCCGGGGGCCTGCGATGGGGCTCCCTCGGCGGTCGGCCCGGTCGCCTCGGCGACGGGTGCGGCCGAGGCGGCCGCGGCGCGGTGCAGGCAGTCGGGGGCGAGCAGGCAGCCGCAGCGCACGTCCTCCGCCCGGGTCACCGTGCCGCCGGGAGCGTGCAGTTCCAGGTCGGTGTCCTCGTCCACGGCGATCCGCACGGTGTCGCCGTCGACGACGACCGGGCGGGCCGCGAGCTTGGCCACTCCGGCGTCGAGGCGCTTGCGCAGCCGGGGCGAAAGCACCCCGACGAGTTCCGCGGTCACGGCCGGTGCGACCGGGGGGAGTTGCTGGCTCATGTGATCTTCTCCCCTACCCAGCGGGCGAGTTCGAGGGGGCTGAGGGCGGCGACGGGCATGCCCGCGGCAACGAGCTGTCCGGCGACGCCCGTGGAGTAACGGGGGCGCCCGGCGTCGTCCAGGCTGGCGCAGCCCAGGACGTGGCAGCCTGCCCCGACCAGGGCGCGGACCTCGGCCAGGAGGCCGCCGAGCGGATACCCCTCCTCGAAGTCGCTGACGACCACGACGAGGGTGCGCGAGGGCACGGTCACCAGTTCGCGGGCGTGGCGGAGTCCGGCGGCGATGTGGGTGCCGCCGCCGACGCTCACCTCCAGGAGGAGGGAGAGCGGGTCCGCCACGTGGTCGGTGAGGTCGATGACCTCGGTGGAGAACGCGAGGAAGTGCGTGGACAGGGTGGGCACCCCGGCCAGGACGGAGGCGGTGAGCGCGGCCCAGATCGTGGAGGCCTCCATGGACCCCGACACGTCGGTCACCAGGATCAGCCGCCAGTCCGCGGCCCGCTGGGCCCGGGCGCGGAACACCGGCCGCTCCGGGATCACCTGGACGGTGCCGTCGGGACCGCGGCGTGCGGTGGCCAGGTTGGCGCGCAGCGTACGGGCCAGGTCGAGGCCGCCCCCGGGGCGCCGGCTGGGGCGCGGGAGCGCGGTCCCGTGCAGCGCCGGGCGCAGCCGTGTGGCGAGTTGGCGGGTGAGGGCCTCGACCAGGCGCCGTACGAGGGGGCGCAGCGCGGCCAGCCGGGCCTCCGGCAGCCCGCCCGCGTGCCGCAGGACGGTGCGCAGCAGGTCGACGGAGGGGCGCACGCTGCCGGGGTCGAGTTCGGCCACCACGTCCTTGCGGCCGGACGCGGCGGCGGCCGCCAGGACCTCCTCGCGGATGCCGGGCCCGAACAGCGCCGCCAGTTCCTCGGACCACTCGCGCACCCCGGGGTAGGGCGCCTCGCGGCCACCACGGCCACCACGGCCACCGCCGTGCCCGCCGAGGTCGCCGCGGCTGCCCTCGCCCCGGCCGTTGCCGTACAGCTCGTCCAGCGCGGTGGCCAGGGCCCCGGCGGAAGGCGGCAGCCGGTCGCCGCGGCGGCCCAGCACGAGGCGCCACCGGTCGGCGGGCGCGAGGGTGCGGGCCGCGACGACGGGGGCTTCGCCCGGTGCGCCGGGGGTGGTGGCGGGCTGCTGCGTGCCCGGCGACGCCGCGTCGGCGGGGCCCGCACCTGCGGCCGCTGGGCCGGTGGGGTCGTCCTCCCGGCCGGCCGCATCGGCGGCCTGCTCGGGCGCGGCGCCCGGCTCCGCCGGGACTGCCGCTGCCGTGGCGGCCGTTGGTGCCGCCTCGGGCGTCTGGTGCGAGAGCAGGCCGAGCCGGCCCAGGGTCGCGCGGGCGGCCAGGTCGGCGCGGGTCCAGGTGGCGAGGGCGACGGGGTCGACGCCCGCGGTGTCGGCGATGCCGTCGGCGTCCAGACGTTCCTCGACGGCCGCAAGGAGGCGGTCGCGGGCGGCCGGGCTGAGGGTGTCGAAGCCGCCGCGCAGAGCCGGGAGCCGTGACAGGAAGGCCTGGTCGGGCAGGTCGCGGACGCGGTCGAGCAGGGGTTCCAGGGCGGCGGCGGCCGCCTCGAGCAGCGGGCCGGCCGCCGTCAGCAGCCCGGTCAGCCGGGCGGTGAGGGCGGCGCGGGAGTCGGGGTCGCCCGCCGCGTCGACCCAGGAGGCGACGCGGGCGCCGAGGGTCTCGGGCGCCTCCTGGCCGAGGAGGACCCTGACGGCACCCGCCGCACCGCGCATCAGTGGGGAGCCGTCCGCGGCGAGCCGGGCGAGGGCGTCGGTGAGCCGGACGCCACCCAGGAGGTCTGCGCGGTGGGCGAGTTCGAGCAGCGCGTGTGCGTCGGCGGGGTCCTCGGACCCGGTCAGGCCGTCGACCTGACGGACCGCCGCCGCGGTGAGCAGCTCGGCGACGGCGGTGGCGCGGGCGGTGCGGGCCTCGTCGGCGCCGAGGCCGGCGATGTGGCCGGCCCGGACGCGATCCAGCAGGGCGAGTCCCGCGAGGAGTTCGGGGAGGGTGCCGGAGGCGGGGAGCACGTCGGCGGTCTCGGCGAGACGTTCCCCGGCGAGCCCGGGCAGCCCGCACTCCGCGGCCCGGGCCAGTCCTGCGAGGGTCTGCGCCGCGGTGGGGCCACCCTCGTCCGTCTCCTGGCGGCGGCGTTCGCGCAGCACGCCCTCGGCGGCCTGGGAGGCGGTGACGCCACGGACCCCGGCCGCGGTGAGCATGGCCGCGGTGGCGGGTGTCCAGCGGGCCTCCCAGCGGGTGGTGAGGCCCTCGGTGCCGGCCGCGCCCGTGACGTCCTTCGGCTCGGCGTAGGGCACGCCGCACACCGACAGCCTGCGCAGCAGGAGTTCGCGGCGGCGGTCGAGCTCGGAGCGGAGCGGATCCAGGCGCAGGTCCCGCGCCTCGGCCGGGGCACCTGAGTCCGGACCGGGGGCGGGCAGGCCCAGTGCGGCCAGTTCCGCCTCGACGGCGGGGGCCAGGCCGCTGCGGGGCGCGTCCGGTGCGGGGCGTCCGCCGCGGGTGCCGACCAGCACCCGTTCCATGGCGCGCGCCACGGCCCGTCCGCGGCCGTACGGCTCGCCCTGGGCCAGCACGGTCTGCACCGCCTCCACGAGTTCCCCGCGGCCGGCCGCGGGCAGCCCGCGCAGCCGGGAGAGGTCACCGGCGAGCCGGCTGATCTCGCGCGCGTCGGCCGGGCCCGACGGGTGGCCCTGGGCGCGCAGTTCGGCGCAGATGCGGACGGCGGCGCGGGTGAGCGCCTCGTAGAGGGCGGCGGGGTCGCCGGCCGCCTCCAGCACCATGTGCTGCCACTCGGGGTCGCGGATGCCCGCCGGATAGCCGGAGCGTTCGTCCAGCAGCGGGTACGCGTAGGGGATCAGGGAGGTCGTCCAGGTCGTGCCGCCCTCGGGTGCGGGCGCCGCCTCCGGGCCTTCCACGGGGGCGGTGCCCTCCGGCCACGCGTCGGCGGGGACCAGGGCGGGCGCGTGGAAGGCGCCGACGACGACGGCCGCGCGACGGCCGTCCGCGGTGGCCTCCGCGATGCGGGCCCGCATCCACTGCTCGCGGCGCAGGTCGAGTACGGGGACGCCCGCGCCCTCGGCGGCGTCCCGGCGCAGCGCCCATCCCGTCAGGAGGGCGGCGCGGCGCAGCGCTTCGGGCGGTGAGCCCGGGGCGGAGGCCTCGACGAGACGGTCCCACAGGTCGTCGCCGGGGCGGCCGGTGAGCCGGGCGCGCAGGGCCCCCTGCAGCCCGGGACCGGAGTCGCCCGGCGTGGCCGTCGTGCGTCCGGCGTCCCAGGCGCGGTCGGCGAGCGGCAGGTCGCAGGCGACGACGGGGACACCGCCCCGCGCCGCCCAGCGGACGGCGGCGAGTTCGGGCGAG
This sequence comes from Streptomyces sp. PA03-6a, assembly GCF_033792765.1. NCBI lineage: Bacteria > Bacillati > Actinomycetota > Actinomycetes > Kitasatosporales > Streptomycetaceae > Streptomyces > Streptomyces sp. PA03-6a. The sequence goes on from NZ_JARAVK010000230.1 coordinate 4,829, forward strand.
AAGTCGGCGAAGGGGTAGAAGGCGGGACCGGCGCCCCCGTCGCCAGGGGCAGCGGCGAGGGCGACGGGGGCCCGGGTGTCCTCGTGGGCGAGCCAGGGCAGCCACTCCTGCATCTCGCCGGGGAGTTCGACGAGCAGCACGTCGGGCTTCGCCCCGTCGAGCAGGGCGGGCAGCGCGGCCGCCAGCGACGGGGCGTGGTGCCGTACGCCGACGAGGTAGGGCGCCGCCGGGTCGGTGAGGACCGTGACGGCCTCGTCCGGGGTGAGGGACACGGGCTCAGCCTTCCAGGACGGCGCGCAGCTCCCACAGGGTGCGCCAGGTCGGGGAGCCCTGCTCGGCGCGCCGCCGCACGGGGCCGTCCCAGTAGCCGAGCAGCCGGGCGGCGTCGGCCGGGTCGTCCTTGCGCACGACGCCGAGGAGGTGGCCGGGCAGCAGGCCGAGCACGTCCCGGTCACCGGGGAAGTACGCCGCGGCCAGGCCGAGCGCGCCGGCGACCGCGACGGCCTCCGCGGTGCTCATGACCGTGGAGGGCCGTTCGACCTCCCAGCCTTCGGCGGAGCGGCCCTCGCGCAGGTCGCGGAAGGCGGTGACGAGGGCTTCCAGGACGGCGTCGTCGACCTCGTAGGGGGCGCCGGCCCGTTCGACGGCGGCGCGGGACTGGCTGCGCACGAGCGCCGTCTCGGCGTCGAGGTCGCCGATGGGTCCGACGGTCTCGAAGTTGAAGCGCCGTTTGAGGGCGGCGGACATCTCGGAGACGCCCTTGTCGCGGAGGTTGGCGGTGGCGATCAGGTTGAAGCCGGGCGCCGCGTGCGCCAGGGCGTCGTCGCCGCCCGCGAGTTCGGGGACGGCGATGCGGCGTTCGGAGAGCAGGGAGACCAGGGAGTCCTGCACCTCGGGCAGGCAGCGGGTGACCTCCTCGACGCGAGCGATGGCGCCGCGCGACATGGCGGTGAGCACGGGTGAGGGGACGAGCGCCTGCCGGCTGGGGCCCTGGGCGAGCAGCAGGGCGTAGTTCCAGCCGTACTTGAGCTGGTCCTCGGTGGTGCCGGCGGTGCCCTGGACGACGAGCCCGCTGGTGCCGCAGATCGCGGCCGACAGCAGCTCGGACAGCATCGACTTGGCGGTGCCGGGCTCGCCGACGAGGAGCAGGCCGCGTTCCCCGGCGAGGGTGACGACGCACCGTTCCACCAGGGCGCGGTCGCCGACGAACTTCCCCTCGACGACGAGGCGGCGCGGTACGCCCCCCGGGACCTCGGCGTCGTCGGGCAGGCGCAGGGCCTGGCCGTCGCTGCCCATCACGAAGGTGACGACGGCACGCGGGGTGAGCCGCCAGGCGGGCGGACGTGGTCCGCCGTCGTGGGCGGCGAGGAAGGCGAGTTCGGTGGCGTACCGGTCCTCGGGCGGGGTGATCTGCCGCGCGACGGGTGCGGGAGCGGTGGTGGTCATCGGCGGCGGCCCTTCCGGGTGGCACGGGTGGTGAGTTCTTCAAAGCCGGGGGCGTCGCCGGCGCGGACGCGTTCCCAGGCGCGGGCGAACAGCTCGGGCACGGGCAGCAGCGGCACGACGCGAGCGTGGTCGCCGACCGGGTAGAGGCCTTCCTTCCAGGTCTCCACGGGAAGGGCGGGCGCCTTGAGGTCGCGCCAGCCGCAGGGCAGGAAGAGGGTGCGGCCGGCTCGGGGGCGCCTGGCCTCGACGACGAGGCCGGTCGCGGCCAGTTCGGCGCGGGCCTTCTTCATGCGGGCGGGCTTCCAGTCCGTCCAGCGGGCGCAGTTGCGGTCCGTGGGGTCGGGCAGGGCGAGCAACTGGAGGTAGAGCGCGGCTGCGTCCTCGCCCAGGCCGTGGGCCGCGGCGACCTCGGTGACCAGGGCGGGCACGGAGACCGTGGGGTCCTGGGCGTGACCGGCGGGTGCGCCGGGCTCACCGCCCGCCGCGACGGCGCGGGCGAGGTCGTCGCCGAGCACGGCGCGCAGCGCCTGGATGCCGCCGCCCCGCAGGCCGACGAGGCCCTCGACGAGCCCGAGGACGGGGTCCTCGGACCCGGTCAGCCCGGCCGGGCGGACGAGCACCGTCTCGGTGTCGCCGTACCAGGGCCGGAGCACGAGCGCGTCGCCCGCGTGGGTCAGGCCGTGGGCGTCGGCGCCGCCGGCGGCGGGCAGCCCGTACGCCGTGCGGATCTGGACGGCGGTGGGGCCGCCCTTCTCCGTCCAGGCGATGTCGAGGTCGACCAGCAGGCCCGGGTCGGCGATCCGCCGCCGCAGCGCCGCCAGGCCCTCGGGGAGGGCGGCGCGCAGCGGATGCCCGTACGGCAGTCCGTAGGCGAGGCCGGCGAGCACGGCGACGGCACCGGTGATGTCGTGCCGTCCGGGCAGGGCCGAGGGGTCGGCGGGGAGGAGGTTGCCGTCCTTGTCGGGGCGTTGCACGGTGGTGCGGCTCAGCCAGGGCGTCAGCGCGGGGTTGAGCAGGGCCTCGGCGGACGCGGTGGTGACTCCGGCGAGTTCGGCGGCGACGTCCTCCGGCAGGCGGACGACGGAGCCGAGGCGCTGCTCCCAGACCCGGCCGGCGGCGGCGGTGTCGGGGCCGCTGCCCCACAGGTCGGCGGGGTCGTCGGGCAGCAGGGCCCCGAGGACGGCCGCGTGGTCGTCCTCGGAGAGGGAGCTCAGCAGGCCCGCGCCGAGGTTCTTCTGGCGTGCTTTCAGGTCGATGCGGGCGAGGGCTTCGGCGTCCGGGTCCTGCGGCCGCCCGGCGAGCAGCAGGGTCGCCTGGACGGGGCCGAGGGCGCCGCGGGTCGCCGCCGCGAGCGCGGCGGGGGCGTCGGGGCGCCAGGGCGCGGGGCCCTTGTCGCGGATGAGGCGGCTGACGGCGGTGAGCCGCTCGGCGGGGAAGACGGGCGTGCGGTCCGTCTCGTCCTGCAGGGTGAAGTGGGCGACGGCGCCGAACGCCCCGGTGGGGTCGTGGTCGAGGGCGAGCCAGTGGACGCGGTCGCGGTCGCCGTCGACGCTGTCGCAACCCAGGATCACGACGGTGCGCCCGTCCTTGCGCAGGACCTGGCCGGCGCGCCGCTGCTTCCCGTGCTTCTCCACGAGGACGATCTCGCGGAGTCCGCTCCCGGGCACCGCCAGCGGGCCCTCGGTGATCGCGTCGAAGAGCAGCAGGAGGGCCTCGCGTGCGGCCTGCGTGACGGCGGGCGACGCCGCCCGGTAGGCGAGCGGCCGTAGCACGGACAGGGCGGGCAGCCACCCCAGGCCCATGCCGGGGACGGTGTGTTCGTCGCTGTGCCAGCCGTCGCCCGGGTCACCCAGTTCCTCCCGGTCGGGCAGCGGCTTGCCCTCGGCCTCCTTGCCGGACAGGACGTGGTTGACCGCCCGGATCTGCTGCAGGGCGCTCCACTGGGGGCCGCTGCTCCACCAGTGGCCATGCCGGCCCGCGATGCCGTCCAGGGCGGTGCGCAGGGTGCCGTCGTCGCCGTGCAGCGGCTTGTGGTCGGCGAACATGTCCTGGGTGCGCCGGAGCGACTGCCGCGGCTTGTCGCTGGGCGGGGCGACGAAGGAGGCGACGGACTCGGCGTGGCGCAGCGTGCCCCGGACGAGGGCGGTGACGCCGATGAGCAGCCGCTCGTCCGTGAGGGCCGGCAAGGCGGCGGCGACGGCGGACCGCGCGACGGTCTCCGCGGAGGGACCGGTGTACTTCTTCGTCCTGTTCACCTCGGCCTGATGCTCCGCCAGGGCGTGGGCGGCGGCGCGCAGCGTTTCGGCTGCCTGCTCGTCGGTGAGGGCGCGCAGCACCGCCGAGGCCCCCTCGTCGCGGGCGCGCAGGGCATGCCAATAGGCGAGCGGCGGTACGTAGCGGGTGCCGGCGGCGAACTCGCCGCCCTGCTCGGTGAGGGTCACGCTGCCCAGCTCGTCGTCGCAGGTGACGTCGCCCGCCGCGTACAGCGACACCTTCTGGTGGGTGAGCGCGACGACGGGCTCGGCCCCGCCGGGGAACCGCAGCGCACCGAGCGGTACGCGGCGCGCCCACCCCTGCTTGCGGGTGGGGAGGGCGACGGTACGGCCGTCCGGGGTGCCGGCGACGGTGCGGGACCCGCCGCCCTCGCCCTCGACGCGGACCCAGCGGCCGAGGACGGTGCCGTCGGTGCCGAAGGGGCTGCGCTCGAGCCCGGGTTGCAGCGGCAGGACCTCGCAGTCCTCCTGGCTGAGCCGTGCACCGTCGAGGATGCCGGAGCGGAGGAAGGCGGGCAGCGAGGCACGCCCGTGGGTGCCGGAGGCCGGGTCGTACTCCATCCACACCTCGTGGCGGCCCTGCTTGCCCTGGCGCCAGAGCGCGGTGCCGTCGCCGAGGACGGGGCGGCCGGCCGGCACCACGGTGTCTCCGGCGTGCAGGGTGCGGCCGCCGGTGGCGCGGCCGCCGCCGGGCAGCGGGATGGACGGGGCGGCGATGTGGCCGTGCCACCAGTGCGGGAGCTGTTCGCCGCCGAGGGTGAACACCTCGGCGGGCCGGGCGGACCAGTAGCCGAGCTGCTTGTCGTCCTGCCGCCACATGACGAGGAGTTCGCCGTCGGCCCAGCGGAAGTGGGGGCGGTTCCATCGGTCGAGTTCGACGGGGATGCGCAGGTCGTGGTCGAGCAGCACCTTGTCGGGCCCGACGACGACGGCCTTGTCCCCGCGGGCGAGGATCAGCGCGGGCCAGGCCTCGGCGACGGCCAGGGTGTGGTCCTTGTTCTTGGCGACCGCGGCGTCGAGCAGGCGCAGGCCCTCGTCGAGGGCGGGCCAGCCCAGTTCGTCGAGGATGCCCTCGCGCAGCGTGCGGCCGAGCAGCGGCGCGATCTCCTGCGCGGCGACCCGGGCCACGGCCTGCGGGTTGACCCGGGCCGCGACGGAACGGAACGGGCGCAGCCGGCTGATCGCGCTGCGGGCGGCGGGCAGGCCCGCGGCACGGGTGAACTGCGCGGCGGCCTCCTCCAGCCATGCGTGCAGGACGTCGCCGAGCACGGGGTGGCCGGCCAGGGCCTCCAGCACGCCGGCCAGTCCGCGGTCCTCGCCGAGGCTGCCGACGGCCTTGTACAGCAGACGGCGCAAGCGCGGGTCGGCACCGGTGGCGACGAGGTCGCGGCGGGCCGGGTCGGCCGTCTCCAGCCAGCGGTGGAGCGGCAGGTGCACGGTCACGTCCTCGGCGGGGACGGACAGCGGCACGCGCTCGGCGGCGCACAGGTCGAGCAGGTCGAGTTCGGCGCCGTGGTGCCAGCGGCCCGTGAAGAGGTCGACGGGCCTGCCGTCGGCCCGCAGCCGGGGCGCCATACGGCTGACGAGGTCGAGGGTGGCCGCGGAGCGTTCGGGGGCGCTGGAGCCGTGCTTGCGGTGACTCGCCCAGCGGCTGAGCCAGTCGGCCGCGTCGACGGCCCGCGCGGCCTCCCCCGCCTCGCCGGTGAGCAGGGTGTCGGCACCGGTCTCGACGAGCAGGGCGAGCCAGAACCCGTCGCCCTCGGCGTCGCGGCCGAGTCCGGCCGGCATGATCTCCAGCAGCCGGGCCCGGACGGCCGGTTCGCGCTCGGCGAGGACGGCGAGGGTGGCGCGGTAGGCGGTCCAGAAGGAGCCGGGGGCACGGACGACGGCGGGCGAGGCGACGAGGTCGGCGACGAGGGCGCACTCCTCGGTGACCCGGTCGAGGCCCGCTGCCTTGATCAGGCTGCGGGCGTCCTGCGGCAGGGACGCGTACGGGGGCATCCCGGCGGCGCAGCGCTCCACCGTCAGCTGCCGGAACTGCCGCCAGGCCTCGGCGGGGTCAAGCCGCCGTGCGAGGTCCTTGACGTGCTCTTTGAGGGCCTTGACGGTGAGGGCGCCGGCGAAGGCGAACTCCAGGAAGACGGCGCGCTGGCGGTCCTCGTCGACGGCGAGGCCGTGGACGCGCTCGGCGGCGCGGGCCTTGCCGAAGAAGGCGGCGGCGTACGTGGTGTTCTCGTGCTGGAGGAAGACGCGCGCCGCCTGCTCGTGGAAGGTGGGCAGGAAGTGCGGTACCGCGCGGCCCAGGCGCTCGGCGAGCGCGTCGAAGCCGTCCTTGGCGGCGCCGGCGCGGGACTTGGCCATCCGGGCGAGCCGCTCGACGTCCTTGACCAGGGCGAGCGCGTGGTGGCCGTTGGCCGGGTCGTTGACCAGGGCCCAGGCGGGGAACCCGAGGGTCTCCCGGCGGACCTGGCCGACCTCGGGGGCCTCGTCCTCGCGGGTCAGGCCGAGGAAGTCCAGGGCCAGGTCCTCGGCCTCACCGAGGGTGCCGGGCACGAGGCGGACGACGCGGCGGTCGTCCAGCACGGGGTGGGTGTAGGTGCGGACGGTGAGGCTGTCGGCGTCCTCGCGGGTGCTGGTGCCGGGTGGCAGCACGGCGCCCGCGTCGAGCAGCGCGGCCGTGGTGGTGGGGTCGTACGTGGTCATGCCGCCTGCTCCTCGTCCTCGATGTCGCGTCCCGCGTAGAGCGCGGCCGCCATGCGCATGCCCTCCGACCAGGCGACGGCGCCGACCTGGGAGAAGGTCAGGGTCTTCCCGGCGGTGTCGGTCCAGGACAGGGACCCGGTCTCGGTCTCGCTCCAGCCGTCGTAGTCGCCGATCCAGATGCGGGCCTCGACGGCGCGGCCGTCCTCCAGAACGGGGCAGACGCTGTGCCCGCCGCGCACGCGGTAGCCGAGGGAGGTGGCGCGGCCGTGCAGGAAGCGCAGCTCCTTGAAGCTGCCGCCCGCGTACTCCTCGACGAGCGTGCCCTCGGGGTCGAGCCCGGCGGGCCGCTGCCACACCTCGCGGAAGAGCTGCTGCGCCCTCTGCTCCACGCCCAGCTCGACGGCGAACTCCCGCAGCTCCTCCAGGTCGTCGAGGAGCACGGGGTGCGGGATGCGGACCATGTCCGGGGCGATGCGCACGGTGTCGCCGTCGAGGTCGACCAGGCCGAGGCCGCGCTCGGTGTCGGCGTCCCGCAGGAAACCGGCGACCTGACCGTCCTCCCCGGTGACGACGAGGTCGCGCAGGGCCGCCCGCCACGCCGGGTCGGGCCACACCCGGCCGATCACGGCGAGGGGCACGGGCAGCGAACGCACCATCCAGCGCTCGACGTCGGCCAGGCATTGGCGTTCGTGCCGTTCCAGCCATTCGGCGAGCTGCCGCAGTCCCGTCACCGCCGGGTCGTCCGCCAGCTTGGCCGGCACCGACTTCAGCCGGCGGCCGGCCGCGTTGCGGCACACGACCTTCCCTTCGTGGAGGGCGACTTCGTAGTCGCCCGCCGTGACCCACCCCATGCGTGCCTCCCTGCAACGCCGTGATCAAGTGACCGGAACACTAGGTGAGGCCACTGACAAAGCCCCCGTCACCCTGTTGACAAGGCGCCGGGCCACAACCGGAACGGGGCGGAGGCAGACGTCGGCGGGGTCCGTGCCGGGCCACCGGCGGGGGCGGGCCTACACTCCGCACCATGAGCACCGTGACTGCCGCCGTCGTGAGGGACCTGGCGCCGACGGGCGTCCTGCGGGCGTCGATCAACCTGGGCAACCCGGTGCTGGCGCACGGCACCGCCCAGTCCCCCGGCGGCGTCACCGTCGACATCGCGCGCGAGGTGGGCGCACGGCTGGACGTGCCGGTGGAACCGGTCTGCTTCGACGCGGCACGCACGTCGTTCGAGGCCATGGCGTCGGGTCGGGCCGACATCTGCTTCCTCGCGGTCGAGCCCGCCCGGGAGGCGGAGGTCGCCTTCACCGCGCCGTACGTGGTGATCGAGGGGGTGTTCGCCGTGCCCCGCGACTCGCAGGTCGGCGCGGTGGACGAGGTGGACCGCGCGGGTGTCCGGATCGGCGTGAAGCGCGGTTCGGCCTACGACCTCTTCCTGTCGCGCACGCTGCGCCACGCCACCGTCGTCCGCGGGGACGAGGGCGTGGGCGTCTTCCGCGCCGAGGGCCTGGAGGTCGCGGCCGGGATCGGGCAGCCGATGGCCGAGTACGTCGCCCGCCACCCCGACCTCCGGCTCGTCGAGGGCGCGTTCATGCAGATCCGGCAGGCCGTCGGCACGACGGTGGACCGGCTGCCGGAGTCCGTGGCCTTCCTCCGCGAGGTCGTGGAGGAGCTGAAGGCGGACGGGTTCGTCGCCCGGGCCCTGCGCCGGGCCGGGCAGTCCGGCGCGCTGGTCGCCCCGCCCGCCTGACCGGACCCCCTCGGCGCGATCCGCCCCCGTGTGTCGCACGACACCCCCGAGGGCGGGGAAGTTGACGGTGCGACGATTCGCCACCCCGCACGGGCTTGGTGATCTCCGGTTGCGGGGATCACCACAAGAGCGCACAAGGGGGATGTGACGGGGGGATGTGCCATGGGGACGGTGTTCGCCGCGCCCGCGGCCGCCGGGGACGGCGGCCCGTGGCCCCAGGGGTTCTGGGAGCAGTCCGGGGGCACCGCCGTGTGGGTGCTCGGCATCTTCGCGGTCGCCGTGTTCATCGGCCTGGTACGGCTCGGGTCGGGGCTGCTGCGCCGCCACCGCGGCAACCGGCTGCTGCCCGTGGTGGTGTGCGAGGACCGCGGTCTGCTCGGCGGCCACGGCAACGGCCACCGCGGCAACGGCGCCGGCCCGGGCGGCCCCGACCACGGCCACGAGTCCGCGGCCACGGCCGAACTGGCCGCGTACATCACGGAGCACATGGCCGCCGACGCGCTCGGCCCGAACGTCCTGACCCCCGGCAGCGGCACGACCATCGGGCCCGATCCGGCGCCGGAGACCGCCTCCTCCCCGCACGGCTGGGTGGACGTGATGAAGCGGCTGGCGTTCTTCCGTCCCCGGGCGTACCACGTGATGCTGCACTGCCTGTCGACGGGCGACCAGCCGACCCGCTTCTCGGTGCGGATCCTGTACATGCCGAAGAACACGGTGGTGGCCGCGACCATCATGGAGGGCCGCGCGCCGGAGCCCGGCGCGGCGGACGGCGGCAGGCGCGCCGCCGACCGGGAGCTGTACGAACGCGTCGCCTGCTACTGCACCGTCAAGATCCTGGCCGACCCGCGCTCGCAGGACCGCATCCCCCGCTGGGAGAGCTGGGGCGACGACCCCGACGCGTACCGCTGCTACCGCATGGGCACCAAGGCGCAGGAGGACGCGATGGCCGCGAACAAGCGCCGGGACGTGGCCGGGGAACGGGCCGGGCACGAGCGGGCCCTGGAGCACTTCGAGGAGGCCGCGGCGCTGGTGCCGGGGAACCTCACCGTCCGGCTGCACCAGGCGGGCGTCCTGGAGCTGATGAGCCAGTTCCCCGGTGTCGCCGAGCCCGGTGACTACATCCGGCAGGCCGTGGAGATCTACAAGTACTGCGTCCAGCTGTGGCCCGAGCACATAGAGACGGCCTACCGGCTCTCCATCGCCCGCGCCGAGGAGAGCCGCTACCCGGTGCACAGGGACGAGCGGGCGAGGCGCCGCGAACCCCGTTCCCGGGAGCACCTGCGGCTGCTGCTCAGGCGGCTGTCGCGGCGTGCCATCCTGCGCCGGTACGCCCGCACCTGGCTCCCCGGCCGCCGCAACCTCGGCGAACGCCGCTACTGGCGGCAGTGGTGGGCCATGGAGCGGCCCCGTCCCGCCCTGCGCACCCGCCGCCGCTCCTTCCGCGGGGCGGTGCGGATCGCCAGCGCCGCCGAGGTGCTGCGCGAGAACGTCTCCCCCGGTCCGCGGGAGTTGCGGACGGCGTTCCGCGACGGGCGAGGGGGGGTCCCTGGTCTCTAAAACCACCTGACGCGGCCGGACAAAAGGCTCGATGAGTACAGAGTGGCCGCAGGACGATAAAAAAAAAAAAAAGACAAGAAAAACTACAGCTAATATGTGTACAGAAAGAAAAAGGAAAAT
>NZ_JARAVK010000231.1:0-14568 GCF_033792765.1 Streptomyces sp. PA03-6a
GGCGGGGGGAGGGGCGGCACGGACCGGCCGACCGTGTGACGGGGCGCCCTGGGAACGTGGTTTTCCGGGCATAATGGAGCGATGCGGGCTGCGAACGATGATCGCGAGCGTACGGTGGACGTGCTCAAGGCTGCGTTCACCGAAGGGCGGTTGACCCAGCCGGAGTTCGAGGACCGGGTCGGGCTGGCCTACCAGGCGGTGACGTACCAGGAGCTGTACGGGCTCACCGCGGACATCCCGCGTCCACGCCGGCTCCCCGCGCCCCCGCCGCCGGTCAACGCCAAGGCGGTCGCCTCACTGGTCTGTGGTGCGGTGGGCATGTTCGGACTGGTGATCCCCGGGATACCGGCCGTGGTGCTGGGGCACATGGCGCGCCGGGAGATCCGGCGCACGGGCGAGCGGGGCGACGCGCTCGCGGTGTGCGGACTGGTGATGGGATACCTTCTGACCGCGTTCACGGTCGCGATCACGGCGATCGTCGTTATGGTGGTAGTGGCGGTCAGTCACGGCTGAGTGCGTTCTCGCGAGCCCCCCGCGGGGGCCCGGCGGGAGGGTGCGGCATCGGCCGAGACCATATGTTTTGACCGAAGGCTGGGCGCTGGGTACGCTCTGACCTTGTGCCTGGGGTGTGCCCGGGTTCTCGTGCGTGCACTTGTCCGTACGGGACACCGAGGCCGATACACCGACAAATACGCAGTTTCGCTTCGACGGAAATCGTATGAGGTGCGCGACACACCCGACCGCGTGGGTCGGCGTGAGCCGCTGAAACCCCAGGTTAGAAGTATCGAGTCGGCACACAGAAACCGGAGAAACGGTGCCTACGATCCAGCAGCTGGTCCGAAAGGGCCGGCAGGACAAGGTCGAGAAGAACAAGACGCCCGCACTGAAGGGTTCCCCTCAGCGCCGCGGCGTCTGCACGCGCGTCTACACGACCACCCCGAAGAAGCCGAACTCTGCCCTGCGCAAGGTCGCGCGTGTGCGACTGACCAGCGGCATCGAGGTCACCGCTTACATCCCGGGTGAGGGTCACAACCTGCAGGAGCACTCCATCGTGCTCGTGCGTGGTGGCCGTGTGAAGGACCTGCCGGGTGTTCGCTACAAGATCATCCGCGGCTCGCTCGACACCCAGGGTGTCAAGAACCGCAAGCAGGCCCGCAGCCGCTACGGCGCCAAGAAGGAGAAGTAAGAATGCCTCGTAAGGGCCCCGCCCCGAAGCGCCCGGTCATCATCGACCCGGTCTACGGTTCTCCTCTGGTGACGTCGCTCGTCAACAAGATCCTGCTGCACGGCAAGCGCTCCACCGCCGAGCGCATCGTGTACGGCGCCCTCGAGGGCCTGCGCGAGAAGACCGGGCAGGACCCGGTCATCACGCTCAAGCGCGCCCTGGAGAACGTCAAGCCCTCCCTCGAGGTCAAGTCCCGCCGTGTCGGTGGCGCGACCTACCAGGTGCCGATCGAGGTCCGCCCCGGCCGCGCCAACACCCTGGCGCTGCGCTGGCTGGTGGGTTACTCCCGCGCCCGCCGCGAGAAGACCATGACCGAGCGTCTGATGAACGAGCTGATGGACGCCAGCAACGGTCTGGGCGCCGCGGTGAAGCGTCGCGAGGACACCCACAAGATGGCCGAGTCCAACAAGGCCTTCGCGCACTACCGCTGGTAGTCCGCGCCCCCATCGAGAGAACCGAGAGAAGACTGAAGCCTTATGGCTACCACTTCACTTGACCTGGCCAGGGTCCGCAACATCGGGATCATGGCCCACATCGACGCGGGCAAGACGACGACCACCGAGCGGATCCTGTTCTACACCGGTGTCTCGTACAAGATCGGCGAAGTCCACGACGGCGCTGCCACCATGGACTGGATGGAGCAGGAGCAGGAGCGCGGCATCACGATCACGTCGGCCGCGACGACCTGCCACTGGCCGCTGGAGAACGTCGACCACACCATCAACATCATCGACACCCCGGGTCACGTCGACTTCACCGTCGAGGTGGAGCGCTCGCTGCGCGTGCTCGACGGTGCCGTGACGGTGTTCGACGGTGTCGCCGGTGTCGAGCCGCAGTCCGAGACCGTCTGGCGTCAGGCGGACCGCTACGGTGTGCCGCGTATCTGCTTCGTCAACAAGCTCGACCGCACCGGCGCCGAGTTCCACCGCTGCGTCGACATGATCGTGGACCGCCTTGGTGCCGTTCCGCTGGTCATGCAGCTGCCGATCGGTGCCGAGGCCGACTTCAAGGGCGTGGTCGACCTCGTCCAGATGAAGGCCCTCGTGTGGTCCGCCGAGGCCACCAAGGGCGAGATGTACGACGTCGTCGACATCCCGGACACCCACACCGAGGCCGCCGACGAGTGGCGCGGCAAGCTACTCGAGGCCGTCGCCGAGAACGACGAAGAGATGATGGAGCTGTACCTGGAGGGCACCGAGCCCAGCCAGGAGCAGCTGATGGCGGCCATCCGCCGCATCACCCTCGCCTCCAAGGGCGGCGCGGGCTCCGTCACCGTCACCCCGGTGTTCTGTGGAACCGCGTTCAAGAACAAGGGCGTCCAGCCCCTGCTCGACGCGGTCGTGCGTTACCTGCCGTCGCCGCTGGACGTCGAGGCCATCGAGGGCCACGCCGTCGGCGACGCCGAGCAGATCATCAAGCGCAAGCCCTCGGACGACGAGCCCTTCTCCGGTCTCGCGTTCAAGATCATGAGCGACCCGCACCTCGGCAAGCTCACCTTCGTCCGGGTGTACTCGGGCCGCCTGGAGTCCGGCAGTTCCGTGCTGAACTCCGTCAAGGGCAAGAAGGAGCGCATCGGCAAGATCTACCGCATGCACGCGAACAAGCGTGAGGAGATCGACTCGGTGGGCGCCGGCGACATCGTCGCCGTCATGGGCCTGAAGCAGACCACCACCGGTGAGACGCTGTCCGACGACAAGAACCCGGTGATCCTGGAGTCCATGGACTTCCCGGCTCCGGTCATCCAGGTCGCGATCGAGCCCAAGTCCAAGGGCGACCAGGAGAAGCTGGGTGTCGCCATCCAGCGTCTCTCGGAGGAGGACCCCTCCTTCCAGGTCCACTCGGACGAGGAGACCGGTCAGACGATCATCGGCGGCATGGGCGAACTGCACCTCGAGGTGCTGGTCGACCGCATGAAGCGCGAGTTCAAGGTCGAGGCGAACGTGGGCAAGCCCCAGGTCGCCTACCGCGAGACCATCCGCAAGGCGGTCGAGCGGATCGACTACACGCACAAGAAGCAGACCGGCGGTACCGGCCAGTTCGCGAAGGTGCAGATCTCGCTGGAGCCGCTGGAGGGCGGAGACGCCTCCTACGAGTTCGTCAACAAGGTCACCGGTGGCCGCATCCCCCGCGAGTACATCCCGTCGGTGGACTCCGGTGCCCAGGAGGCCATGAAGTTCGGCATCCTGGCCGGCTACGAGATGGTCGGCGTCCGCGTCACCCTTCTCGACGGTGGCTACCACGAGGTCGACTCCTCCGAGCTGGCGTTCAAGATCGCCGGTTCGCAGGCCTTCAAGGAGGGCGCCCGCAAGGCGAGCCCCGTCCTCCTCGAGCCGATGATGGCCGTCGAGGTCACCACGCCCGAGGAGTCCATGGGCGACGTCATCGGCGACCTCAACTCCCGCCGTGGCCAGATCCAGGCCATGGAGGAGCGCAGTGGTGCCCGGGTCGTCAAGGGCCTGGTACCGCTGTCGGAGATGTTCGGCTACGTCGGCGACCTCCGCAGCAAGACGTCGGGTCGCGCGAGCTACTCGATGCAGTTCGACTCCTACGCCGAGGTTCCCAAGAACGTCGCCGAGGAGATCATCGCGAAGGCCAAGGGCGAGTAACCCAGCAGTTGTTCCCGCACTAGGCTTGACCGGGAGGCTTGGGGGCATTCTGCCGCGAACCGCAAGGGGAGCGTCGGATGCCCCGGCCGCCCGTAACCCAGCAAAGATCACCCTGGCGCCGATGAAGTAAGGCGTACAGCAACTCCACAGGAGGACCCCAGTGGCGAAGGCGAAGTTCGAGCGGACTAAGCCGCACGTCAACATCGGCACCATCGGTCACATCGACCACGGTAAGACCACTCTTACCGCTGCGATCACCAAGGTGCTGCACGACGCGTACCCGGACCTGAACCCCTTCACGCCGTTCGACCAGATCGACAAGGCGCCGGAGGAGCGGCAGCGCGGTATCACCATCTCCATCGCGCACGTCGAGTACCAGACGGACGCGCGTCACTACGCGCACGTCGACTGCCCGGGTCACGCGGACTACATCAAGAACATGATCACCGGTGCCGCGCAGATGGACGGCGCCATCCTCGTGGTCGCCGCCACCGACGGTCCGATGCCGCAGACCAAGGAGCACGTGCTCCTGGCCCGCCAGGTCGGCGTTCCGTACATCGTCGTCGCCCTGAACAAGGCCGACATGGTGGACGACGAGGAGATCCTGGAGCTCGTCGAGCTCGAGGTCCGTGAGCTGCTCTCCGAGTACGAGTTCCCGGGCGACGACCTGCCGGTCGTCCGCGTCTCCGCGCTGAAGGCGCTGGAGGGCGACAAGGAGTGGGGCGAGAAGCTCCTCGGCCTGATGAAGGCCGTGGACGAGGCCGTCCCCACCCCCGAGCGCGACGTCGACAAGCCGTTCCTGATGCCGATCGAGGACGTCTTCACGATCACCGGTCGTGGCACCGTCGTCACCGGTCGTATCGAGCGCGGCATCCTCAAGGTCAACGAGACCGTCGACATCATCGGCATCAAGACCGAGAAGACCACCACCACGGTCACCGGCATCGAGATGTTCCGCAAGCTGCTCGACGAGGGCCAGGCCGGTGAGAACGTCGGTCTGCTGCTCCGCGGCATCAAGCGCGAGGACGTCGAGCGCGGCCAGGTCATCATCAAGCCGGGTACGGTCACGCCGCACACCGACTTCGAGGCCCAGGCCTACATCCTGTCGAAGGACGAGGGTGGTCGTCACACCCCGTTCTTCAACAACTACCGCCCGCAGTTCTACTTCCGTACCACGGACGTGACCGGCGTCGTGACCCTCCCCGAGGGCACCGAGATGGTCATGCCGGGCGACAACACCGCCATGACGGTCGCGCTGATCCAGCCGATCGCCATGGAGGAGGGCCTGAAGTTCGCCATCCGCGAGGGTGGCCGGACCGTCGGCGCCGGCCAGGTCACCAAGATCCTGAAGTAAGGATCCCGGCGATCTGCCGCTTGCCGTAGGCGAGCTGTACGAGGGCCCCGGCCCACCGTTCACGCGGTGGGCCGGGGCTCTCGGCGTTTCCGGGTTCGGGGGCCCGGGACCCGGGATCCGGGACCCGGGACCCGGGGGCCGGCGGGCTAGACCGGGGTGCGCAGCTCCGGCCGCCAGATCCAGGGCGTGGCGTCCGTCCCGAACCCCACGACGGCGGGCCGGGCCCCGGGGCGGGTGTGCAGGGCCGGGAAGCCGTACCCGGGGGCGCCCCGGCGCAGCGCGCCGGCCGGGTGCGCGAGGCCGGCGACGTGGACCGCACCGTCGGCGGCGCGTCCGGCGAGCAGGCCGTGGGCCTGGGCGAGGGGGCCGTAACCGTCGAAGAGCCGCGGCCGGCCGGGCCCGAGCGCCGCCCGGACCACGCCGAGCCGGTGGACGAGGAGTCCGTCGCTCGCGGGCAGGCGGTAGACCAGGGACAGGGAGCCGTCGGGCTCCGCCGCGGCCGCCGGGGGATCGGCGGGGCCCGGCAGCGCGGTCAGCGCACGGCAGAGGAGCGGCCCGCCCGGCGCGTCCTGGGACCAGTGGTGCACGGCGGTCCGCCCGGCGGCGAACACGTGCACCCTCCCGTCGCGGTCCACGACCGCGCTCAGCCCGTCCTGCACCGGGCCGCCGCCCAGGTCCTGCCAGCCGGTCCACGTGCCGTCAGGCTCCCGTACGCGGGTGCTCAGGCCCTTGGCCGCGTTGCGCACGAACAGGTGCACCCGCCGGTCCGGCGCGGCCACCGCGACGGGTACGCCGATCCTGCGCCCCCGGTCCGGGTCGTCCTCGGGCGAGCCCAGCCCCTCCCAGTCACGGCCCTCCGCGAGCACCACGACGTCACGGGTGTTGGCCGCCCGGTCGCTGTCCAGGGCGGCGAACCGCAGCGCGAACAGCAGGGGTCCGCCGCCGGCCGGGTCGGTGACGACGCTCAGCGCAGGGGCGAGCGGTCCGCCGCCCAGGTCCCGCGGCGGCCCCCAGCGCCCGCTGCCGGGGGCGGTCTCCCGCCAGCGCACCGCGCGTGTGCCGAGCACGCCGTGGGCGACCAGCCGCCCCTGCGCGTCGGTCCCCGGTACGAGGCGGGCGCCGGGGTGGCGGTAGTGGGTGCTGCGCACCCAGCCCTTGCGGTTGGCGAGCGGTCTGCCCATGCCGACCTGGTAGTCGCCGCAGCCGGAGGGGTCGCCGCAGGGCCAGTCGGGGGCGCCTCCGTACGGGGCGAGGTAGCCGGCCTTCCGGCGCAGCAGCGCGGGCGGGAGGTTGTAGGGCCAGTGGTGGTTGTAGTAGCCGCGGTAGGCCGTGGTCAGGAAGGCGGGCGCGATGCCTTCGCTGCGGGCGACGCCCTCGGCGTAGCGGGCGATCGCCTTCCAGGCGAACAGCGCGGTCGCGGTGTGGTCCCAGTGGTCGCTGTAGCCGAGTTGCTCGACGTCCCGTCGCCGGGTGGCCGCGTTGGCCTCCATGTCCGGGTCGGGGTCGAGGGTGTGGACGAGGGTCGGCCGGTGGTGCCGCAGCAGTCCGGCGAGCACGTCCACCAGGACCTCGTGGGTGTAGGTGTCCCTGGCGGCGTTCGGTGAGCCCGCCGAGGTGAAGGTCGGCAGGGTCATGCCGGGCAGCTGCCACAGTTGCGGCAGCCCGACCCTGTCGGTCGTGCCGTGCATGGCGAGGTTGAGGAAGACCAGCACCGCCTCCCGGTCGCCCACGCGCAGCGTGTCGACCTCGGCGGTCATGCCGTGGGCCAGCCGCGTGGTGCCGCGCCGCCAGGGCGTGAAGATGTCGGCGCCCAGCATCGCCGCGTACGCCTGCCGCAGGCCCTGGTGACGGGCGGCGGAGTAGGCGGCCTTGTCGGGGGCCGGACGCGGCTGTCCCGGTGGGTGGTTGACCCCGTGCGCCTCGCCCGCGGTGACGTACACCGACACCACGGGGACGCCCGCCTCGACGGCCTGCACGGTGTCGGGGTTCATGAAGTACAGCTCGTCGTCGGGGTGCGCCAGCACCTGGAACAGCCGCGCCCCGCCCGCCGGGGCGCGGAACGCCAGGGGGGCGGGCGCCGGACCGGTGGCCGGGCCCCCGGACCGGGAGCAGCCGCCCAGGGCGAGGGCCGCGGAGCCGGAGCCGAACGCGGCGAGGAAGCGGCGGCGGGTGGGGGCGATCTTCACGCCACGCTAGAGGGCCGTTCCGCCCGGGAGGTTGCCGGGCACCGCCGCGGCGTGCGCCACTCGGGCGACGCGTGTACGTCATCAGGGCGCCCGCTCACCCGATCGCCCGATTGGCACGCTGCGCGAGCAGCGGGTGAGCACTCGGTGTTACGACTTGTGACGTTCGGTGCACACCCGTACGAGTCCCACGAGGAGCCCCGCCATGCGCCTGTCCCAGCGCCGGGCAGTGGTCGTCGCCGCCGTCCTGACGGCCGTCCTGCCCGCCCTCGGCGGGGCCGCCGCGACGCCGGAGCCGCCCGGGGCCCCGCTGCGGATGGCCGCGCAGGGCGGCATCACCGGGCAGTACCTGGTGATGCTGCGGCCGGGTACGGACCCGGGCTCGGTGCTGCGCAGCGTCGAGGCGCAGCCGATGTTCACGTTCACCAGCGCGCTGGTGGGCTTCGCCGCCCGGCTGACCGACGGCCAGGTCTCCCGGCTGCGCGCGGTGCCCGGGGTGGAGGCCGTGGAGCAGGACGCCGAGGTCGCGGCACCGAAGCCGGCGACGCAGGTGGCCTCGGCCGCCGCCGAGGCGTCCTGGGGCCTGGCGCGGATCGGCAACCGGGCCCACGACGGCGGCGCCTTCAGCGTGCGGGCGACCGGAGCCGAGGTCACCTCGTACATCATCGACACCGGCATCGACTTCGGGCACGCCGAGTTCGGGGGACGGGCGGTGCCCGGCTTCGACGCGGTGGGGGACGGCCGGGACGGCACCGACTGCAACGGCCACGGCACGCACGTCGCCGGGACGGTCGGCGGTGCCACCACCGGCGTCGCCCGGGCGACGAAGCTGGTCTCGGTACGGGTGCTGGGCTGCGACGGCCGTGGCTCGGTGGCCACGGTGGTCGCCGGGATGAACTGGGTGGCCGCCCACGCGGTGAAGCCCGCGGTCGCCAACCTGTCGACCGGTGGCGCCCGCAGCGAGACGGCCGACCGTGCGGTGGAGGGCCTGGCGGCCGCGGGGGTCTTCCCGGTCGTCGCCGCCGGCAACTCCGACGGGGACGCCTGCCAGGTCTCCCCGGCCGCGGCGCCCGGCGCGTTCACCGTCGCCGCGATCGACGAGTCGGACCGCAGGGCGTCCTTCAGCAACTGGGGTGGCTGCGTGGACATCAGTGCCCCGGGGACGGGGATCACCTCCGCGGCCATGGGCGGCGGCCTGGTCCGCATGAGCGGCACCTCGATGGCCGCACCGCACGTCACGGGGGTGGCGGCGCTCTACAAGGACACGTACGGGGACGTCTCCACGTCCTTCCTCGCCTCCTGGCTGCTGGCCAACGCCACCCCCGGCGTGCCCGTCGACGCCCCGGCCGGCACCCCGCGGCTGCTGGTGTACACATCCGGACTGTGACCCGGGTTTGGGGGAGCGGCGGCGGGGGGTAAGGTACTGCGCCCCGATTGGCGTCCGAGGCGTCCGGTATGGCAGACTAGCCGGGTTGCTCGGTCGAGTGCCGATGCTGCGCGCCTCCCGTCGGGAGGACCGGAAGCGAGTCCCACAGTACTCGTCGTCACTCTCCGCCCCAGGCGGGGTGGCGGACGTACGGGAATCTTCCGGGAAGCGTCAGCGGGGTGCTCACCAGGTACTCGGTGGGTGTCTTCTCCCACGTATCCCCTCCCTGAGGGTCTCCGCCATGCGGTGATTTAAGGGAAGGGAAGCGACACGCCCGACCGCGTGGGTCGGAGAAGACGGTCGAACCACCGAGTTCCAGAGCGCTGACTAGCAGACAGGACTACGAAGTAGCCATGGCGGGACAGAAGATCCGCATCCGGCTCAAGGCCTACGACCACGAGGTCATCGACTCCTCGGCGAAGAAGATCGTCGAGACGGTGACGCGTACTGGTGCGCAGGTCGCGGGCCCGGTGCCGCTGCCCACTGAGAAGAACGTGTACTGCGTCATCAAGTCGCCGCACAAGTACAAGGACTCGCGCGAGCACTTCGAGATGCGCACGCACAAGCGCCTGATCGACATCCTCGACCCGACGCCCAAGACCGTTGACTCGTTGATGCGCCTGGACCTTCCGGCCGGCGTCGACATCGAGATCAAGCTCTGAGAGGCGCGGAACAGATGGCTAAGCAGATCAAGGGCATCCTGGGCGAGAAGCTCGGCATGACCCAGGTCTGGGACGAGAACAACCGTGTCGTCCCGGTGACCGTGGTCAAGGCCGGCCCGAACGTCGTGACCCAGGTCCGTACGAACGACGTCGACGGTTACGAGTCGGTCCAGATCGCCTTCGGCGAGATCGACCCGCGCAAGGTGAACAAGCCCCTCAAGGGCCACTTCGCCAAGGCCGACGTGACCCCCCGCCGCCACCTGGTGGAGCTCCGTACCTCCGACGCGGCCGAGTACACCCTCGGCCAGGAGATCACCGCGGAGGTCTTCGAGGCGGGCGTGAAGGTGGACGTCACCGGCAAGAGCAAGGGCAAGGGCTTCGCCGGTGTCATGAAGCGTCACAACTTCAAGGGCCTCGGCGCCGGACACGGCACCCAGCGCAAGCACCGCTCTCCCGGCTCCATCGGTGGCTGCGCCACCCCGGGCCGTGTGTTCAAGGGTCTGCGCATGGCGGGCCGCATGGGCAACGAGCGGGTCACCACCCAGAACCTGACCGTCCACGCCGTTGACGCGGAGAAGGGCCTGCTGCTCATCAAGGGCGCGGTTCCCGGCCCGAACGGCGGCCTCGTCCTGGTCCGCACCGCGGCCAAGGGGGCCTGAGGATATGAGCACCATTGACATTCTGTCGCCCGCGGGCGACAAGGCCGGGACCGTTGAGCTCCCGGGCGAGATCTTCGACGCGAAGGTCAGCATCCCGCTGATCCACCAGGTCGTCGTGGCGCAGCTGGCCGCCGCCCGTCAGGGCACGCACAAGGTCAAGACGCGTGGCGAGGTCCGCGGTGGCGGCAAGAAGCCGTACCGCCAGAAGGGCACCGGCCGCGCCCGTCAGGGTTCGACCCGCGCCCCGCAGTTCGCCGGTGGTGGCGTCGTGCACGGTCCCGTGCCGCGTGACTACTCGCAGCGGACCCCGAAGAAGATGAAGGCCGCCGCCCTGCGCGGTGCCCTCACCGACCGGGCGCGTCACAACCGCATCCACGTCGTGACCGGCGTCATCGAGGGCGAGTCCCCGTCGACGAAGGCCGCCAAGACGCTGCTGGGCAAGATCAGCGACCGCAAGAACGTGCTGCTCGTCGCCGACCGCGCCGAAGAGGCCGCGTGGCTGTCCGCCCGCAACCTGCCCCAGGTGCACATCCTGGAGGCCGGCCAGCTGAACACGTACGACGTGCTCGTCTCCGACGACGTGGTCTTCACCAAGGCCGCCTTCGACCGCTTCATCGGTAACGGCGCCGCCGAGACCGAAGGGAGCGACGCCTGATGGCCGAGCAGACCGCGATCACCAGCCGGACCTTCACGGACCACCGTGACATCCTGGTCAAGCCGGTGGTCTCCGAGAAGAGCTACGCGCTGCTGGACGAGAACAAGTACACGTTCGTCGTCGACCCGCGTGCCAACAAGACCCAGATCAAGCAGGCCGTCGAGGCGGTCTTCCAGGTCAAGGTCACCGGGGTCAACACGATCAACCGTCAGGGCAAGCGCAAGCGCACCAAGACCGGTTTCGGCAAGCGCAAGGACACCAAGCGCGCCATCGTGACCCTCGCTGAGGGCGACCGCATCGACATCTTCGGCGGCCCGGTCTCC
Organism: Streptomyces sp. PA03-6a; assembly: GCF_033792765.1. Lineage (NCBI taxonomy): Bacteria > Bacillati > Actinomycetota > Actinomycetes > Kitasatosporales > Streptomycetaceae > Streptomyces > Streptomyces sp. PA03-6a. Next base: position 11,094 of record NZ_JARAVK010000231.1, read on the forward strand.
TAACGGGGACCGGAACGTTCAGAAGTCCGGAATCTTCCGAGGACTGAGAAATGGGTATCCGCAAGTACAAGCCGACGACCCCGGGCCGTCGTGGCTCCAGCGTCGCCGACTTCGTCGAGATCACGCGGTCCACGCCGGAGAAGTCGCTGGTCCGCCCCCTGCACAGCAAGGGCGGCCGTAACAACACCGGTCGTGTGACCGTTCGCCACCAGGGTGGTGGCCACAAGCGCGCCTACCGCGTGATCGACTTCCGTCGTCACGACAAGGACGGCGTGCCGGCCAAGGTCGCGCACATCGAGTACGACCCCAACCGCACCGCGCGCATCGCGCTGCTGCACTACGCGGACGGCGAGAAGCGCTACATCCTGGCCCCGGCCAAGCTGAACCAGGGTGACCGCATCGAGAACGGCGCCGGCGCCGACATCAAGCCCGGCAACAACCTCCCGCTGCGTCACATCCCGGTGGGTACGACCATCCACGCCATCGAGCTCCGGCCCGGCGGCGGCGCGAAGCTGGCGCGCAGCGCCGGTGCCTCCGTCCAGCTGCTGGCGAGGGAGGGCTCCATGGCCACCCTCCGCATGCCGTCCGGTGAAGTCCGCCTGGTCGACGCCCGCTGCCGCGCCACCATCGGCGAGGTCGGCAACGCCGAGCAGTCGAACATCAACTGGGGCAAGGCCGGCCGTATGCGCTGGAAGGGCGTCCGCCCGACCGTCCGCGGTGTGGCCATGAACCCCGTCGACCACCCGCACGGTGGTGGTGAGGGCAAGACCTCCGGTGGTCGCCACCCGGTCAGCCCGTGGGGTCAGAAGGAGGGTCGTACTCGCTCGCCGAAGAAGGCCAGCAGCAAGTACATCGTCCGCCGCCGCAAGACGAACAAGAAGCGCTAGGAGCGGGTTTAGATGCCGCGCAGTCTCAAGAAGGGGCCCTTCGTCGACGACCACCTGATCAAGAAGGTGGACGTTCAGAACGAGGCCGGTACCCACAACGTCATCAAGACCTGGTCCCGCCGCTCGATGATCATCCCGGCGATGCTGGGCCACACGATCGCGGTGCACGACGGCCGTAAGCACGTCCCGGTGTTTGTCACCGAGTCGATGGTCGGCCACAAGCTCGGCGAGTTCGCGCCGACCCGCACCTTCCGCGGCCACGAGAAGGACGACCGCAAGTCGCGTCGTCGCTGATCTGCGGAGAGCGAAGACCATGACAGACACCGAAGGGACAACCATGGAAGCCAGGGCCCAGGCGCGGTACATCCGCGTCACGCCCATGAAGGCCCGCCGCGTGGTGGACCTCATCCGTGGCATGAGCGCCACGGAGGCTCAGGCGGTCCTGCGTTTCGCCCCGCAGGCCGCGAGCGTGCCGGTGGGCAAGGTGCTCGACAGCGCCATTGCCAACGCCGCGCACAACTACGACCACACCGACGCCGAGTCGCTGTACATCAGCGAGGCGTACGTCGACGAGGGCCCGACCCTGAAGCGGTTCCGTCCGCGTGCCCAGGGTCGTGCCTACCGGATCCGCAAGCGGACCAGCCACATCACCGTGGTCGTCAGCAGCAAGGAAGGAACCCGGTAATGGGCCAGAAGGTTAACCCGCACGGGTTCCGGCTCGGCATCACCACGGACTTCAAGTCCCGGTGGTACGCCGACAAGCTGTACAAGGACTACGTCAAGGAAGACGTCGCCATCCGCCGGATGATGACGCAGGGCATGGAGCGGGCCGGCATCTCCAAGGTGGAGATCGAGCGCACCCGTGACCGCGTCCGCGTCGACATCCACACCGCCCGGCCGGGCATCGTCATCGGCCGTCGCGGCGCGGAGGCCGACCGCATCCGCGGCGACCTGGAGAAGCTGACCGGCAAGCAGGTCCAGCTGAACATCCTCGAGGTCAAGAACCCGGAGACGGACGCTCAGCTGGTGGCCCAGGCCGTCGCCGAGCAGCTGTCCTCCCGCGTCTCCTTCCGTCGTGCCATGCGCAAGAGCATGCAGAGCACGATGAAGGCCGGCGCCAAGGGCATCAAGATCCAGTGCGGTGGCCGTCTCGGCGGCGCCGAGATGTCCCGCTCGGAGTTCTACCGCGAGGGCCGCGTTCCGCTGCACACGCTGCGCGCCAACGTCGACTACGGCTTCTTCGAGGCCCGTACGACCTTCGGCCGCATCGGTGTGAAGGTGTGGATCTACAAGGGCGACGTCAAGAACATCGCCGAGGTCCGCGCAGAGAACGCTGCCGCCCGCGCCGGCAACCGCCCGGCCCGTGGCGGTGGCAACGACCGTCCGCAGCGCCGCGGTGGCGAGCGCGGCGGCCGTGGCCGTCGTCCCCAGGGTGACGCCCAGGCCCCCAAGGCCGAGGCGACCACCGCTGAGGCTCCGGCTGCGGAGACCACCGGAACGGAGGCCTGACCCCCATGCTGATCCCCCGTCGGGTCAAGCACCGTAAGCAGCACCACCCGAAGCGTGATGGCATGGCCAAGGGTGGCACCGAGCTGGCGTTCGGTGAGTACGGCATCCAGGCCGTCACCCCCGCGTACGTGACGAACCGGCAGATCGAGTCCGCTCGTATCGCCATCACCCGTCACATCCGCCGTGGTGGCAAGGTCTGGATCAACATCTACCCGGACCGTCCGCTCACGAAGAAGCCGGCCGAAACCCGCATGGGTTCCGGTAAGGGTTCCCCGGAGTGGTGGATCGCGAACGTCAAGCCCGGTCGGGTGATGTTCGAGCTGTCCTTCCCGAACGAGAAGGTTGCGCGTGAGGCGCTCACCCGAGCCGCCCACAAGCTTCCGATGAAGTGCCGGATCGTCCGGCGCGAGGCAGGTGAGCTGTAATGGCGGCCGGTACCAAGGCGACCGAGCTGCGTCAGCTGGGCGACGAGGAGCTCGTCGGCAAGCTGCGTGAGGCCAAGGAGGAGCTGTTCAACCTCCGCTTCCAGGCGGCCACCGGACAGCTCGAGAACAACTCCCGGCTGAAGGTCGTCCGCAAGGACATCGCCCGGATCTACACCCTCATGCGTGAGCGTGAGCTCGGCATCGAGACGGTGGAGAACGCCTGATGAGCGAGAAGAATGTGACTGAGAGCAGCGAGCAGCGCGGTGACCGCAAGACCCGTGAGGGTCTCGTGGTCAGCGACAAGATGGACAAGACCGTCGTGGTCGCCGTCGAGGACCGTGTGAAGCACGCCCTGTACGGCAAGGTCATCCGCCGTACCAACAAGCTCAAGGCGCACGACGAGCAGAACGCCGCGGGCGTCGGCGACCGTGTCCTCCTCATGGAGACCCGGCCGCTGTCCGCGAGCAAGCGCTGGCGCGTCGTCGAGATCCTCGAGAAGGCCAAGTAGTACCGCTCGGCCGGCCGGGCCGCGCGACCCGTTCGCGCGGCCCGGCCCCGGCCGGCACGTAATTCCTGCGGGGGGTTCCCCGCAGGACGGTTCCGCCAGGCTCTCCGGGCCCGCCCCGGAGGGAACCGGCAGACGATCAGGAGAAA
>NZ_JARAVK010000232.1:0-14434 GCF_033792765.1 Streptomyces sp. PA03-6a
GGCCCGGCCCCTCGTGAAGGCCCCTCCCGCACCGCCGACCCGGCACTCGCCTGCCCCATCGGCCCGGTCGTGGACCTCGTCTTCAGCCGCTGGACGACACCGGTGCTCTGGAGCCTGCACGCCCACGGCCGGCAGCGGTTCGTCGAACTGCAGCGCCGGATCGGCGGGATCACCCCGAAGGTGCTGACGCAGCGCCTGCGCCAACTGGAGCGCGACGGACTGGTGGTCCGCACCTACCACCCGGAGGTCCCACCACGGGTCGAGTACGAGATCAGCGAGCTGGGGCGCAGCCTGGCGCCCCTGTTCGCGACGCTCGCACGCTGGTCGGACGCCCACCTGGACGAGGTGGAACAGGCGCGCGCGGCCTACGACGGCCCGATGCCCTGAGGAACGACCGCCATCCCACAGCATTTCTGACAGTTCATCAGTATTGAAAGTTCCGGTCCCGGCCGTTACGTTCCGCTCACTCGCCGACACAAGGGAGTGTGGTCGTATGGCCGAGGTCTCCGCACAGGCCCGCATCGCGGCTCCGGCCGAGAAGGTCTGGCGCACCCTCACCGACTTCAGCTCGCACACGCAGTGGAGCACCACGCACACCGGCTTCCCCGACGGCGGTCCGGAGCCGCTGGAGACGGGCGCGACCTACCGGGAGAACATGAAGCTGATGGGCTTCCCGGCCGAGGTGAACTGGGAGGTCACGTCCGTGGACCCCGGGCGGGGGTTCGAGATCGCCGGCAAGGGCCCGATGGCCGTGGACCTGCTGACCCGCTACAGCCTCACGCCGGACGGCGACCAGACCGACGTCCGCATCGACGGCGCCTTCAACGGCGCGGCCGTCGCCCTCATGGCGGGCAAGCTCAAGGACACCGCCACCGCCGCGCTCAACGAGTCGCTGCGCAAGCTCGCCGGTCTCGTCGAGTAGCCCGGGACGCCCCGGAAGCCGGGGACCGCAGGCGGCGTGGTCGCCGCGGTCCCCGGCGCCCGCCGCCTAACGCAGCACCGCGTCGGCGCTCTTGTCCCCCACCGTGAAGGTGTACGTCCCGCGCTCGACCCGCCGTGTCCCCGCGCCGTCGATGTCGCCCGGCGTCACGGCGAGCGCGCCGCGCGCGAAGTCGAGCCGCACGGTCCGCTTCTCGCCCGCCCTCAGGTGCACCTTGGTGAAGGCGACCAGCTTGCGCGCCGGCCACAACACCTGGCTGACCGCCCGTGACGCGTAGACCGGGACCACCAGGTCGCCGTCCCGCGCGCCGGTGTTGGAGACGGTCACCTTGACGCCCTTGGCGTCGGCGGTGAGGGCGTTGTAGGCGTACGTCGTGTACGAAAGGCCCGATCCGAAGGGGTAGAGCGCGTCGTACGACGACTCCAGGCCGCCGTTCGTGCCCGGCAGCTGCTGGTAGTACATGGGCTCGTTGCCGATGTCCTTCGGCCACGAGACCGGCAGCCGCCCGCCCGGGTTGACCTTGCCGAACAGCACGTCGGCGACGGCGCCGCCGCCCTCGGTGCCGGGCAGCCAGGACATCACCAGGCCGTCGGTGCCGGCTGCGTCGCCCAGGACCAGCGGACGGCCCGCGACGACCACGGTGACGACCGGCTTGCCGCTCGCCTTCAGCGCCTTGACCAGCGCCTGCTGGTCCGCGGACAGTTCGGGCCGCGGGCTGTCCGCGGCGCCCTCGGCGGCGGCCTTCTCACCGACCACGACGACGGTCAGGTCGGCGCCCTTCGCCTGTGCCACCGCGTCGTCCGCGGTCGCGGCCCGTACGACCTCGGTGCCGGAGGGAGCCGCCGCGCGGATGCCCTCCAGGATGGTCGTCCCGGGCAGTTCGACGCCCTCGGGCACGCCCTGCCAGCCGATCGTCCATCCGCCGGCCTGGTCGTTGATGTCGTCCGCGTACGAGCCCGCCACCACGATGCGCTTGGCGTCCGCGCGCACCGGCAGCACGCCGCCCTCGTTGCGGAGCAGCACCTGCGACTCGGCCGCGGCCTGCCGCGCGAGGGCGGCGTCCGCGCCGAGCACCGCCTTGTCGGCCTTGGCGGGGTCCACGTAGGGGTGCTCGAAGAGGCCGAGCTCGAACTTCATGCGCAGGATGCGCCCCACGGCCTCGTCGATGCGCCGCGTCGGGACCAGTCCGCGGTCGACGGCCGTCCTCAGGCCGGTGCTCCACTCCTTGGCGAAGTACGGTTCCATCGCCATGTCGAGGCCCGCGTTGACGGCGAGGGCGATCGCCTCCGGGTAGTCCGCGGCGATCTTGTACCGGGTCTGGAGGGCGCGCACGTCCTCCCAGTCGCTGACGGTGACGCCCTTGAAGCCCCACTGCTGACGGAGCACCTTCGTGAGCAGGTACGTCGACGCGGTGGCCGGTACGCCGTTGACGGCACCGGAGTTGACCATCACGGTCTTGGCGCCGGCCTGGACCGCCTGCCGGTAGGAGGGCAGGAGGGTGTCCTGGAGGTAGCGGACGGAGACGTCGGCGGGGACGCGGTCGTGGCCGTTGGAGGGCTCGGAGTAGCCGCCGTAGTGCTTGACGCTGGCGGCGACGCGCTTGGACCCGCCGGCGTGCTCGATGCCCGTCACGGCGGAGGCGGCCAGGGTGCCGGCGAGCAACGGGTCCTCGCCGTAGGTCTCGTAGTAGCGGCCCCACCGCTGGTCGCGGGCGAGGTCGGCGACGGGGGCGAAGTTCCAGTCGATGCCGGTGGCGGCGACGGCGCGGGCGGTGGCCGCGGCGGAGTCCTCCACCGTGTCCGCGTCCCAGGTGGCGCCGAGGCCGATCTGGTGCGGGAAGACCGTGGCGCCGAGCACGTTGTTGTGCCCGTGGACCGCGTCCACGCCGTACAGGACGGGGATGTGCAGGCGCGTGTTGGTGACCGCGTACTTCTGGACGGCGTTGACCATCTTCGCCCAGTCCTGGGGCGTGTTCCTGGCCGGGGTCATGCCGCCGCCGGAGATCACCGAGCCGACGGGGTAGTCGGCGAGCACGGTCTTCATGCAGCTCTCGTTGAGCTCACCGCCGCTCCACTCGCAGTCGCCCTGGATGCGGGCGACCGCGACCTGGTCCATCTGACCGATCTTCTCCTGCAGGGTCATGCGCCCCAGCAGGTCCTTGACGCGCAGTTCGACGGGCGCGCCGGCCCGGGCGTAGACGGGCCCGTCGGCGCGGGCGGGGACGGAGGCGACCGCGGCGGCGCAGGCGGCCGCGGTCGAGAGGACGAGGAGGTTCCGCCACCGGTTGCGATTTCTCCACCGGTCGTGGATGAGGCGTGCGCGCGGTTCGTTCGCTGGCATAGCAGGCATCCCGTTCCTGTCCGGGCCCTTCCGGGCACTGGCCGTAAACGTTTCCGGCTGCTGTCGCACCCGACAGACTGACGCTGACATGACATATCGTCAAGACTGTGACCGTGCTGCGAACCCATGAGGACCCCTCGTCCGCACCCCCGCCCGGAACCGGCCCCGCGATCACCCTCCGCGAGCTCGCCCGGCGCAGCGGGGTGTCCACCGCGACCGTCTCGCGCGCGCTCAACGGCCGGGCCGAGGTCAGCCAGGCCACCCGCGAGCGCATCCGGCGGCTGGCCGGCGAACTGGGCTACGCACCCAACGAACCCGCCCGCACCCTGGTGCGGCGCCGTTCCGACACCATCGGCCTGCTGTGGGACACCGGGCACGAGTCGCGCGGCCTCCACCACCCCTTCCTGCAGGGCCTGCTGAGCTCGGTGCGCACCGCCCTGTCCGACGCGGGCTACCACCTCATGCTGCTCACCACGGCCGGGCCCGAGGACCCGCAGACGACGTACGTCCAGGCCGTGCGCCGGCACAGCCTGGAAGGCGTGATCGCGATGGGCCGGCCCGCCGACGACCGCGCCCTGCGCGCCCTCGCGGCCTCGGGCATCCCCTGCGCCGGTCTCGACGTCGCCCTGGACGGCCCGCGCACGGTCGGCGTCGCCTCCGACAACCCCGGCGGGGCGGAGGCGGCCGTCGCCCACCTGCACTCCCTCGGGCACCACCGGATCGCCACCGTCACCGGCCCGCCGGAACTCACCCCCGCCGCCGAGCGGCTGGCCGGTTTCCGCGCCGCCTGCGCACGCCTCAAGCTGGCGGTGCCGGAGGAGTACGTCGTCACGGGGGACTTCTTCCTGGACAGCGGCCGCGAGGCGGTCCGGCGGCTGCTCGCCCTGCCCGAGCCGCCGACGGCCCTGTTCGCCGCGGGCGACATGATGGCAATCGGCGCCCTGCACGCCGTCGCCGACGCGGGGCTGTCCGTCCCCGGGGACCTGGCGGTCGTCGGCTTCGACGACATCGACGCGGCCACCCTCGTGCGCCCCGCGCTCACCACGGTCGCCCAGGACCACCGCGCCCTCGGCACCGCGGCCGTCGCGGCCCTGTGCGAGCTGCTCGACCCGCAGGCCGTCCGCCCGCTCCCGCCGCGCGTACTGCCGACGCGGCTGGTCGTCCGCGGGACTTGCGGGGGCCGGCGGACGCCGGCCGCGGGCCCGGGCTCCTGACCGGACGTCACTCATAGGTGGACAGTGCGGCATTGATCCGTTGTGCCCGGGTACGGTACCGCTTGCCCCGACCAGGCCGGGCCGGGCCGACGGACCGACAGGGGAGCCCCGCCCATGCAGATCGCCCGCACCGCCGCCGCCCTCGCGCTCGCCTTCCTCGCCGCCGCCACCGCGACGGCCTGCGGTCCCGCCGACGGCGGCACCAACGGCGACGGCCGGCCCCCCGCGAGCGCTCCGGCCACGGCCGGACCGGCCGACCTGCCCTCGTTCGCCGGCATGGGCCTGCAGGCCGCCCAGGACAAGGCCCAGACGCTGGGCTTCTACCGCCTGGACTCGCACGACGCGCTGGGCCGCGGCCGCGAGCAGATCTGGGACCGCGACTGGAAGGTGTGCTTCCAGCGCCCGGCCCCGGGGAGCCGGACCACCACCGTCTCCGTCGAGTTCGGCGCCGTGAAGCTCGAGGAGTCCTGCCCCGCCCGGGACGCTCCCCCGCCCGCCTCGGCGGGCGCCACGATGCCCGACCTCACCGGCACGTCCCTGAAGGTGGCCCGCACGACGCTCACCGCCTCGACCGGCATCACGGCGGAGGACGCCTCCGGGCAGGACCGCTTCATCCTCATGGAGAGCAACTGGAAGGTGTGCTCGCAGTCGCCCGCCGCCGGCACCGGGCTCACGGGGCAGCCGGTGGTCTTCAAGGCCGTCAAGTTCGGCGAGGCCTGCCCGTGACCCGCAGGCACGGCACGGGACGCGCCGCCGGCCCGGGACGCGTGCGTCCCGGGCCGGCGGCGTCGAGCGGGTCAGTCCTCGTCGGCGAGGATCAGGTAGAGCTTCTTGCGGGCCTCGTTGACCACGGTCAGCGCCTTGTCACGCTGCTCGGGCGTACCGGTCGCCCAGACCTGCCGGAAGGCGTCGACCAGGCCGGCGCCCGCCTTGCGGATCTCGTTCATGGCCTCCCAGTCGATGCCGCGCCCGGCCTCCTCCCAGGGGGCGTCGGGCCCCGCCTCGGCCTCGGTGCGGCCGGCCTCGGTGAGCGTGAAGAGCTTCTTGCCGCCCTCCGACGCACTGCTGATCAGGCCCTCGTCCTCCAGCAGTTGCAGCGTCGGGTAGACCGAGCCGGGGCTCGGCTTCCACGCGCCGCCGCTGCGCTCGGCGATCTCCTGGATCATCTCGTAGCCGTGCATGGGCCGGTCGGCCAGCAGCGCCAGGATCGAGGCGCGCACGTCGCCGCGCCGCGCCCGGCCCCGCGGGCCTCCCCTGCCGCCCCGCCCGCCGTGCCACGGCCCGGGCCCCCAGGGCCCGCCGCCGAACGGCGGCCCGAACGGGCCGAACGCCGCGCGCCGCCCCTCCTCCTCGTGGTCGCCGCGGCCGTGATGGCCGGGCCCAAAGTGTCCATGTCCATGGGAACGCATGGTGACGCTCCTTCCATCATCGTACGGTCGCGATACCTCAACGATATATCGGTAGCAGTCGCAAGGCAAGGCCCTCCCACCTGCGGCTGTCGTCCCGCCCCATGAGATCCGGCCCCGGACCGGCAGCGGGCGGGAGGCGCTGACGGAAGATCTCGCACGAACGGCAGATCCGGAAAGTCCGCGCGAATCCCCTTGCGCAATGGTCAAGAATCGTTGACCATTGCTCGCATGCCTACCGACGATCTACCCGAGACGTTCCACGTCACCACTGACGAGCAGTTGCGCGCCGTCTCCAATCTCACGCGTCACCGGATCATGGCCGTGCTCCGCTTCGAGCCCGCGACGATCACGCAGATCGCCGAGCGCGTGGGCCTGGCGAAGGGGAGTTCCAGCTACCACGTACGGCTGCTGGAGCGGGCCGGCCTGGTGAAGGTGGTGCGGACGCGGAAGGTCCGGGGGGTCACCGAGCGGTACTACGCGATGGCCGCGCGGTCGATCGAGCTGCCGGATCCGGGCGAGGGAGGGCCGGACGTGCTGATGCGGCACGCGGTGGCGGACCTGGAGGCAGCGCCGGCGGATGCCGAGCGGCATGTGCGGATGGCGCACCTGCGGCTCACCGAGGAGCAGTTCGCGGAGCTGGGGGCGCGGCTGCAGGCACTGGCGGACGAGTACCGGGAGCTGTCCGATCCGTCGCTGCCGGATGCGTCACTCATCTTCGCACTGTTCCACCCGGCGTCGCGCGAGCAGGCCGAGGGGGACGCCAAGTGATGTCGGACATCGGGAAGTTGCCGACCGGGTTCGGACGGCTGTGGACCGCACAGACGGTGTCCTCGCTCGGTGACGGGGTCACGCATGCCGCACTGCCGCTGCTCGCGTTGACGTTGACGCGGGATCCGATGGCGCTCGCCGTCGTCACGGCCGCCGGAACCTTACCGTGGCTGCTCTTCGGGGTGCTCGGCGGTGCGCTGGTGGACCGCTGGGACCGCCGGCGCACGATGTGGGTCACGGACGCGGCGCGTGCGGTGCTGCTCGCGATACCGGCGGCAGCGGCCGCGCTCGACGGCTTGAGCATTCCGCTGCTCGCGGCCGTCGCCTTCCTCCTCGGCCTCGGCGGGCTCTTCTTCGACACTGCCGCCACGGCCTACCTGCCGGATCTGCTCGGCCGCGACCCCGCGTCCCTGGAGCGCGCCAACTCCCGCCTGCGCGGCACCCAGACCGCCGCGTCCGGTTTCGCCGGGCCACCCGCGGGCAGTGCCCTGCTCGCGCTCGGGCGGGCGGTCCCGCTGCTCGCCGACGCGGTCTCGTTCGCGCTCTCCGCGCTGCTCGTACGGTCACTGCCCGCCGCACCCCGGCCCGCACCGCAGGCCCGTGAGTCGCTGCTGCGGCAGGCACGGGCCGGCGCCTCGTACGTATTCCGGGATCAGCTGCTGCTCGGGCTGGCGCTGCGTCCGGCGGTCGGGAACATCGCCTTCCTCGCCGTGGAGACCGTACTCGCCCTCTTCGCGCACGAACGCCTCGGCATCGGCACCTACGGCTTCGGCCTGCTCCTGACAGCGGAGGCCACCGGCGGTCTGCTCGGCGCAGGCATCGCCTCCTTCCTCGGCCGTCGACTCGGCACCGGCGCCGCCCTGACCTGCACGGCCGCAGTGGAGGGACTCGCCATCGCGGGCCTTGCCGCCGCCCCGAACCCGTACGTCGCCGGCCTCGCGCTCGCCGTCTGCGGAGCGGGCATGGGCGCCACGATGGTGCTCGGCCCCTCCCTCCGACAGGCGATCGTCCCCGCCCACCTGATGGGCCGGGTCGCCTCCACCTCCCGCATGCTCGCCATGTGCGCCGCCCCGTTCGGCGCCTTCCTCGGCGGCTGGCTGGCCACCACCTACGACGTACGCACCCCGCTCTACACCGCCGCCGGCCTCCTCCTCACCATGACCGCCATCACCGCGACCATGACCGGCAACCGCCGGGTCGAGGCGGCGCTGCGTGCCGCCGCCCCGGCCGGTGATCCAGCTCACCCGGAGGCCCGGGACCCCGCTCAGGAGCCTGCCGTTGAGGGCTCCGCGAGGTCGTGAGCCAGCCAGTGCGGAGCCCAGCCCGGCGTACCCCGCCTCGGCAGCGGGCCGGGGGGAAGTTGAGGTGCCCTGGGGACTCACCGCGGCTGCGGTCAAAGTGCGGTGAGTTACGGGGCCGGAAGCCAAGGTCGCCGTGAGCGGACTGCGGTAGGACCCGAATGCCGGGGCGGGTGTCACGTGCACAGACGGATCAGCCATACTGCCCGCCGTGGAGCAGAGCAAAGGTTCGAACATCCCGCTCGTACAGGCCGCCGGCATCGATCCGGCACACGTCCCCGGCATCCTGGGGCCGGAACCGGTTGGAGACGGCAGAACCGAGGCCGCGGCCTCCGAGACCGACAGTGCGTCCGACGCCGTGGCTGACGTGACGACAAACGCAGGGCCGTCGCCCGCCGCGGCCGCGGAGGGGTCCACCGCCGACACCGATGACGACGACCCAGTTGACGACGACCCAGTTGACGACGAGGCAGTTGACGACGAAGTCACCGAAGGCTCCGGTGAGGGCCCGGTGTTCGAGGCGGCGGACCGCAGGGGGGCGATCCGGGTGGACCGGGACGGCCTCACCTTCCGGCTGGACGACACCGAGGCCGAGTTCGGTTGGAAGGAGATCGGCGCGGTCGAGGTCGACGTCCCCAAGTGGGGGCATCGCTTCGGCGTCACGGTCTACCTGTCCCCGCGCCGCTGGTTCGAGACGTGGGTCGATGCGCCCAGCCGACACCGGCTGCGCGCGTGGAGCGATGAGTTCGACGCCGTCCTCGACGTCTACTTCGAAGCCGACACCGAGAAGCACGACTCCGTGGAGAACTAGGCGTTGGTTCCAGCCGCCGGTTGGGGCAGGGAGTTCCCGCGGACCGAGCCGGAAGCCCTCCGGCGGCTGTGGCGCGAGCGCGCCTCGTCGACGGCAGGCTGACCAAGGGCCGCAACGACGGAGGCGAGGAGCACCGCTCCTCGCCACTGTCAACCTATAGCGCACGGGGGGCCTTGCGGCAAGGCCCCCGTCGTGCCGCAGAATCACCGCCCTGAGTCGGAACCTGCGGGGATGGGTGTGGTGATGATCGACGTCATCGTCGTCGGCGGCGGGCCGACCGGCCTGATGCTCGCCGCCGAGCTGCGGCTGCAAGGTGTGCACGCGCTCGTGCTGGAGAAGGAGGCCGAGCCGGGCGTGCAGACCCGCTCGCGCGGGCTGCACGTGCGCAGCGTGGAGGTGATGGACCAGCGCGGTCTGCTGGAGCGGTTCCTCGCGCACGGCGAGAAGTTCACGGTCGGCGGGTTCTTCGGCGGCCTCGGGAAGCGGTGGCCCGACGGGCTGGACACCGCCCACTCGTACGTCCTCGCCATCCCGCAGCCGGTCACCGAGCGCCTGCTGGCCGAGCACGCCGGCGAGCTCGGCGTGGAGATCCGGCGCGGCTGCGAACTGGCCGGGCTGAGCCAGGACGGCGACGGGGTGACCGCCGAGCTTGCCGACGGGACGCGGTTGCGCTCGCGCTACCTCGTCGGCTGCGACGGAGGGCGCAGCACCGTGCGCAAGCTGCTGGGCGTCGGCTTCCCCGGCGAGCCCTCCCGGGTCGAGACGCTGCTGGGCGAGATGGAGGTGGCCGCGCCCCCGGAGACGGTGGCCGCCGTGGTGGCCGAGGTCCGCAGGACGCAGGGGCGGTTCGGCGTCATCCCCGAGCCCAGCGGGCGGCACTGTCTCATCGTGCCCGCGGACGGGGTGGCCGAGGACCGTGCGGCGCCGACCTTCGAGGAGTTCAAGGAGCGGCTGCGGGCGGTCGCCGGCACCGACTTCGGCGTGCACTCGCCGCGCTGGCTCTCCCGCTTCGGCGACGCCACCCGGCAGGCGGAGCGCTACCGGGTGGGCCGGGTGCTGCTCGCCGGCGACGCGGCGCACGTCCACCCGCCGACCGGCGGGCAGGGGCTGAACCTCGGCATCCAGGACGCGTTCAACCTCGGCTGGAAGCTCGCCGCCGCGGTGAACGGCTGGGCGCCGGAGGCGCTGCTGGACAGCTACCACGCCGAACGGCACCCGGTGGCCGCCGCCGTGCTGGACAACACCCGCGCGCAGATGCACCTGCTGTCCACCGAGCCGGGTCCGCAGGCCGTGCGCCGGCTGCTGGCGGAGCTGATGGACTTCGAGGAGGTGAACCGGCACCTGATCGAGAAGATCACCGCGATCGGGATCCGGTACGACTTCGGCGAGGGCCACGACCTGCTCGGCCGGCGGCTGCGGGACGTAGAGCTGAAGCGGGGGCGGCTGTACGGCCTGACGCACGGCGGCCGCGGCCTGCTGCTGGACCGGACGGGCGGGCTGTCGGTGGCCGGTTGGGAGGACCGGGTCGACCACGTCGTCGACGTCGCCGAGGAACTGGACGTCCCCGCGGTGCTGCTGCGCCCGGACGGCCACGTCGCCTGGGCCGGCGAAGACCAGCGGGCGCTGCTCGGCGTCCTCCCGCGGTGGTTCGGCGCCGCCGCCCGCTGACCACCCGCGCCCCCGGCGCAGCCGCCGGCCGTTCACCGCACCGCCCGCCGCACCGCCGACCACCAGGGGGTATCACGTTCCGTCGAAGCGGAGTTGCCGAAGGTGACGGCCCGGCCGAGTGGCGTCCGCGGCCTCCGGGGCCGAGACTGCGAGTACGACACACACATCCGATGCCGGACACAGGGCCCACCCACCGCTTCCGGATCGCTCGCTCGGACGCATGCCGGGGCGGTGTCGCCCCGGTGCTCAGCTCGACCGCACGTGGTCCGCACCTCTCATGGAGCCGCCATGGCGGACATCCCGGTCGACGTCCTGACCCCCGATCCCGACGAGTCCTCCGCCACCGACCGCGAACGGATCCTCGCCGAGGTGCTGGCGCCGGTCGTGCAGGCCGAGCACGTCCCGCTCGACGGCAACTTCTTCACCGACCTCGGCGCGGACTCCATGGTGATGGCCCGCTTCTGCGCGCGGCTCAGGAAGCGCCAGGACATGCCGTCCGTCTCGATCAAGGACGTCTACCGCCATCCGACCGTCAGGAGCCTGGCGGCGGCCCTCGCGCAAGCCCCGCCCCCGGCTGCCGTGCCGGCCGCCGCCTCCCCGGTGGCGGCGCCGTACGGACCGGGCACGCCGGGGAGCCCGTCCGGTACGCCGCGTTACGTGCTGTGCGCGACGCTGCAACTGCTGTTCTTCCTCGCCTACTCCTATGCCGCGGCCCTCGTCTTCGCGGGCGGCGTGGAGTGGATCGCGGACGGTTCCGGGCTGCTCGGCACCTACCTGCGGGCGGTCGTGTTCGGGGCCGTCGTCTTCCTCGGGGTGTGCGTGCTGCCCATCGTGGCCAAGTGGGTGCTCGTCGGCCGGTGGCGCCCGCGGGAGATCCGCCTCTGGAGCCTGGCGTACGTCCGCTTCTGGTGCGCCAAGACGCTCATCCGGTCGAACCCGCTGGCGCTGTTCGCCGGGTCCCCGGTCTACTCCCTGTACCTGCGGGCGCTCGGCGCGAGGATCGGACGCCGCGTCACGATCCTCACCCGTCACGTACCGGTCTGCACCGACCTGCTCACCGTCGGCGACGGCACGGTGATCCGCAAGGACGTCTTCCTCAACTGCTACCGGGCGCAGTCCGGGGTGATCCGCACCGGGACGGTCACCCTCGGCAGGGACGTGCTGATCGGCGAGGCGACGGTGCTCGACATCGGGACCGCCATGGGCGACGGCACCCGGCTCGGGCACGCCTCCTCGCTGCACACCGGTCAGTCCGTGCCCGACGGCGAACGCTGGCACGGCTCCCCGGCCCAGCCGGCCGAGGTGGACCACCGCCGCGCCGCCGACCCCGTCCGCTGCCGTCCCGTCCGCTGCGGCACCGTCCGCAGGGCCGCCTACGGGGCGACCCAGGTGCTGACGGCCCTGATCGTGTACGTCCCCCTGGCCGTCGGCGGCGCCGTCCTGGTGGTCGCCGCGGTCCCGCAGTTCGAGGCGCTGTTGCGACCCGGGCCGACGGCGCTGACGAGCTGGGCGTTCTACGTCGATGCCCTGGCCGCGTCCGCGATCTTCTTCTTCGGCGCCGTCGTCGTCGGGGCCCTGCTGTCCGTGAGCGTCCCGCGCGTGCTGGGCCTCCTCGTCCGGCCGGACACGGACTACCCCTTGTTCGGCTTCCGCTACGGGGTGCACCGGGCCGTCGGCTTCCTGACCAACCGGCGCTTCCACAAGGTGCTGTTCGGCGACAGCTCGGCGATCGTCCCCTACCTGAGCCGCCTCGGCTACGACCTGGGCGACGCCGAGCAGACCGGCTCCAACTTCGGCCTCACGGTGCGGCAGGACACCCCCGGTCTGACCAGCGTCGGCAGGGGGACGATGATCGCCGACGGGCTGTCGGTCATCAACACCGACTACACCGGCACGTCCTTCCGGACGTCACGGGTGACGATCGGCCCGCACAACTTCCTGGGCAACCACATCGCCTTCCCCGCCCACGGCAGGACCGGTGACAACTGCCTCCTGGCCACGAAGGTGATGGTCCCGCTCGACGGGGAGGTCCGCGAAGGCGTGGGGCTGCTCGGCTCGCCCAGCTTCGAGATCCCCCGGTCCGTGCTGCGGGACAGCAGGTTCGACCACCTCAAGGACGGCGCGACCTTCCGGCGCCGCTTGGCGGCGAAGAACAAGCACAACGCCGCCACCATGGCCCTGCACCTGATGTCGCGGTGGCTGTTCTTCTTCTCGGTCGCGCTGGTGGTGTCGGTCGCCGCGGACCTGTACGGCACGCTCGGCCCTGCGGTGATCGCGCTCGCCAACGTCCTCACGGTGCTGTTCGCCGTCGCCGACATGATGCTGACCGAGCGCGCCACCGCGGGCCCGGGCGGTCTGCGGCCGCTGTACTGCTCGATCTACGAACGTCCCTTCTGGCGGCACGAGCGCTACTGGAAGATCACCAACCCGACCGAGGCGATCGCGGTCCTCAACGGCACGCCCTTCAAGACCGTCGTCTGGCGGCTGCTCGGCGTCCGGATCGGCAGCAGGGTCTTCGACGACGGCTGCTACGTGCCGGAACGGTCCCTCGTGGCCATCGGCGACGAATGCGTCCTCAACGAGGGCACCCGGATCCAGTGCCACTCGCAGGAGGACGGCACCTTCAAGTCGGACCGCACCACGCTGGGCAGCCGTTGCACCGTCGGCGTGGGCGCCCTCGTCCACTACGGCGTCACGATGGGCGACGGGGCGGTCCTCGCGCCCGACTCCTTCCTGATGAAGGGCGAGGAGGTCCCGGAGCGGGCCCACTGGGGCGGCAACCCGGCCCGGGAGATGCGCGGCGCCGTGGCCGGCGCTCCCGGCTGAAGGCGCCCCGCGGGAGCGCTAGGCCGTGTCGTCAAAGGAGCGCCGGCCGCCCGGAGGGCGGGCCCAGCGGCGTCTGGTGCGGTGCATCGCAAGGCGGAGAGTCGTCCTCGTAGTGGGCTACTCGGACGATTCGACAACGCAGCGAAATGCCGTGCCAGGCGCCGCTGGGCAGGCGGGACTTTGACGACACGGCCTAGCGCCCCCGCTCGTCCCCGCAGTCCTGTAGTTTCCACAGGGTCGTCACCACGGGCGCCCCGCGCCCCGTCCCATCGGAGGGAACCGGCACGATGTTCGGCCTCAGCGAGCTCGCCCTGCTGCTCATCGTGGTCATCGTCCTGATCGGCATCAGGAAGCTCCCCGGCCTCGTGCGCTCCGCCGGGAAGGCCACCCGCATCCTCAAGAGCGAGGCCGCGGCCATGAAGGCGGACGACGACCCGTCCGCCGACGGACCCGCCCCGCGCGTCATCCGGGCGGCCCCCGGGGACGTGACCCGCAGGACCGACGAGGTGGACGGCACCGGGCGCTGAGCCTGCGCTGGCCGTCGAACGCGCGGTCGCGGACCCGTGCTTGACGGCCGTGCGAACATCGCCTTGTACGGACCGCCGGGTGAGGGCAGGGGGAGCCGTGACGGGGTTCGAGATCGCGCTGGTCATCCTCGCGGGCGGTTATGTCACCGGAGGTGCCTACGACCGGCTGAGGAAGGCCGCGACCGAGCGGCGCAAGGCCCGGCAGCAGGAGCTGAACGGGCCGCAGCCGGTGTGCGGTTGCGGGCACCACCTCGCCTACCACGACGCGCGCGAGGGCCTGTGCTACGCCTCCGTCCCGGCACCGTCCGGCCGCAAGGACGAGGCCGGCGACAAGGACGAGGCCGAGGACCGGCGGTGTCCGTGCCGGCGGTACGCCGGCCCGGAACCGCTGGCGACCCTGTACGCGCCGGAGATCGCCGCGCCGCCCGCGGAACGTCCCTGGCCCGACGCCGCCGGGTAGCGGCTCAGGCCGCCTCCTCGACCGCCGTGGCCGGTCCGACGAGCTCCTCGAGGACGTCCTCCATCGTGACGTAGCCGAGCAGCGTGCCGTCGTCCCCGGTGACCGCGGCGAGGTGGGTGCCCGCGGCCCGCAGGGCGGTGAGCGTGTCGTCCAGCGGGGTGGTGGGGCGGAGC